>DATMJH010000263.1:0-3798 GCA_035554015.1 Mycobacteriales bacterium | reverse complement strand
GAACGAGCCGACGATGCCGAGCAGGATCGTCGCGCCGACGCCCATCGAGTCGTCACCCGGCACGAGCGCGCGGGCGAGGAAGCCGGCGACAAGGCCGACGATGATCATTCCGAGAATGGTGAGCAGCACGGTTCCTCCTGGAGAGTGCGGGCCGGTGAGGCCCGTCGTGCGACCGGTGCTGCCCGGGTTGCGGTCGACCGAACCCGTGACGCGACGTCGTCACCCCATCGGCGGCGCGGACGTGAGCGGGATCTCACTCGCTCGCCACGTGACGAATCCGCTCAGATCGCGCCGAAGCCCACCCGGCGCTGCTCCTGCTCGGCGATCTCGACGTAAGCGAGCTTCGTGACCGGCACGAGCACGCGCCGACCCTTGTCGTCGACCAGCGACAGCAGCCCGTCGTCGCTCTTGAACGCGGCAGCGATGGCCTTCTCCACCTCGTCGGGCGTCTGCCCGCTCTCGAGGACGAGCTCGCGCGGCGCGTGCTGCACGCCGATCTTGACCTCCACCGCTTGCTCCTGTCGTCGTCCGGGTGTGCAGGCGAGCGTAGTCCGCGGGTGCGCCGGCGCCAGCGGCGTCCGCCGACAGCGGATCGGCCGTCAGGACGTGAGCGGAGCGCCGGAGATGCCGCGCCAGACGAGCCCGACCAGCAGCTCGACGGCGCGCTCCTTCGGCACGGCGGCGCCCGCGCTGAGCCACCAGCGAGCGCTGACCTCGGCGAGGCCGGACAGCGCCACCGACAGCAGGACCGCCTCCTCCTCGCGGTAGCCGGTGTCGTGCGCGATGGTGCGCGCGATCGCGTCGACGCACTCCTGAGTCATGCGGGTCACCCGCTCGCCGACCGCGGGCTCGTTGCGCAGGTCGCTCTCGAACACCAGCCGGAAGGCGCCCTCGCCCGGCGTGCCCGCACCGTCGACGAAGTCGAAGTAGGCCTGCACCGAGGCGGCGACGCGCTGGTGGTTGTCGGTCGTCGACTCGAGCGCCTCGTGCACCCGCGCCACGAGCGCTTCGGCGTGCTGGTCGAGCAGTGCGAGGTACAGCTCGAGCTTGCTCGGGAAGTGCTGGTACAGCACCGGCTTGCTGACGCCGGCGCGCTCGGCGATGTCGTCCATCGCGGCGGCGTGGTACCCGGACGCGACGAACACCGCCTGCGCCGCCGACAGCAGCTGCTTGCGGCGGGCCTGCCGCGGCAGCCGGCTGCCGCGCGCCGCCGGCACGCCGTCGACCGGGGTGGACGTCACGTCCTGAACCCTGCCACAGCGGGCGGACGGGGCCGCGCCGCTACTCGCGTTCCTCGTCCTCGTCGAGCGGCACGACGTCGGCCTGCTCGGCGGCGTCGGCGTCATCGGCCTCGAGCGGTACGTCCCCGGACGCGCGTCCGCCCACCGGGCCGACGGGCTGCGACTGCTCGAGGGTGTCGGCCTCCGGCGCGTCGTCGGGCACCTCGCGCGGCAGCTCCCCTGCGGGCTCGCCGGCGGCGGGCGTGCTCTGCTCCGCGGCGTCGGCGGTCGGGACGTCGTCCCCGGTGGGCACGGTCACAGGTCCTCCAGAACGGGTCGTCGGGCGGTCACGCGGTCGGTTCGTCCTGCCCCGCTTGCTCGCGCGAGCCGTGGCGCGTGCGGCGGGCGTCGATGACGCGGTCCGGGTTGCGGCGCAGGTACTCGCCCTCGAGCTCCTGCGTCCGCACGGTGTGGACGTGCAGCGCATCCTCACTGCCGTGCAGGAAGGTGTCGTGCCGGGTCTCGTGCAGGTGCGCGAGCTCGCGCTCGAGGTCCTCGTCGGACAGCTGATCCGGGGGGACGCCTGTCACAGGAGCTCCTCGTGGTCGGCCGGCAGGCAGGACGGGTGGTCAGGTCCTGCCCGGGTACCGGCGGTGTCATGACCGATCACACCACTGACGCTGGCGCGCGGTCGGACCGCGGTGCCGGTACGGCGCCCGGCGCGCTCGTCCTCGACGTCGACGGCACCCTGCTCGACACGAACTACCTGCACGTCATCGCCTGGTGGGAGGCGTTCCGCGCCGCCGGGCACGAGGTGTCCGGCTTCGACATCCACCGCGCCATCGGGCGGGGGTCCGGCGACCTGGTCGAGACGCTGATCGGCCACGAGGACGAGAGCATCGTCGAGGGGCATGCCGCGAACTGGGCGCCGTTGCGCGAGCAGTGCATCCCGTTCCATCGGGTGCCTGAGCTCATCCGCACGTGCGTCGAGCGCGGGCTGCGGGTCGTGTACTGCACCAGCGGGGCGCCGGAGGACGTCGAGGACTTCCGCGAGCGCATCGGCTGCGACGACGTCGTGTCCGCGGTGGTCAACTCCTCCGACGTCGCGAGGAGCAAGCCCGAGCCCGACATCGTGCAGGCGGCGCTGGACGCCGTCGGCGTGCCGCCGGAGCGCGCCGTCATGGTCGGCGACACGGTGTACGACGTCAGGGCGGCGCGCGCCGCGGGTGTCACCGTCGTGGGGCTGGTGTGCGGCGGCATCAGCGAGCAGGAGCTGCGCGAGGCCGGCGCCGACGCCGTGTACGGCAACGTCGCCGAGCTGGTGGACGGGCTCGACGACTCACCGGTCGGCCGGTTGTTCGATGCGTGATCAGGCGGGGTAGTCCCCGCGCCGTGGTCACCACGACGCTCCCGGAGCGCCGGACCGATGGTCGCGTCCGCCGCGCGCGCGACGGTCGCCGGGTCGGGCTCGTCGGGCTCACGGTGTTCGTGCTGCTCGGCGTGCTGGGCGTGCTCGGTACCCGGACCGGTGAGGTGTCGGACAGCGCAGGACCGTACGAGCTCACCGTCACCTACCCGCAGGTGTCGCGATCGGGCCACGCCGTGCGGTTCGAGGTGGAGGTCCGTCGCCGGGGCGGCTTCCCGGCCGACGAGCCCGTCCGCCTGCGGGTGCTCGGCAGGTACTACGACCTGTTCGACGAGAACGGGTTCTCGCCGCAGCCGGACAGCGAGACCGCCGACGACACCTGGGTCGTCGACGAGTTCGCGCCGCCCGACGGGGACACGCTGCTCGTGTCCGTCGACACGAGGGTCGAGCCGGCGCGCAACCGCGGCGAGGACGGCGCGGTGCAGGTGCTCGACGAGCACGGCGACCCGGTCGTGGGGGTCGAGTTCCGCACCTGGGTCATCCCGTAGGGAGGGGCGGCATGGAGATCGTGGTCCGCGCGGCGGTCGTCTACCTGTTCCTGTGGCTGGTCACCCGCGTGATGGGCAAGCGCGAGCTCGGCGAGATGTCGGCGTTCGAGCTGGTGCTGCTGGTCTGCATGGGTGACCTCATCCAGCAGGGGGTGACGCAGGAGGACTTCTCCGTCACGGGGGCCATGCTGGCGGTCGCCACGTTCGCTCTACTGATGGTGTTCTTCTCGTGGGTCTCGTGGCGGTTCCGCTCGACGCGCGACGCGCTGGAGGGCGCGCCGACCGTCGTCATCCTGGACGGCCGGATGCTCGAGACCCCGATGCGCTACGAGCGGCTGTCCGACACCGAGCTGCTCGAAGGGCTTCGGCAGCAGGGGATCGACGACCTGCGCGACGTGAAGTGCGGCGTGCTCGAACCGGACGGCAAGTTCTCGTTCTTCACGAGCAGCGGCCAGGACCAGCAGCCGCCGGAGGAGGAGAAGGCCGCGACCTGACGTTCAGCCGAGCAGCGGCGCGAACAGGTCGCCGTGCGCTTCGACGCGACGCAGCACGTCGTCGCTGGTGAAGACCAGGTCCTTCGGCGACGTGCACGACGCGACCTCGTCCCAGGTGACCGGCGTCGACACCGTCGGGCGCTCCATGGCACGCCCGAGTGGGTGCGCAC
>DATMJH010000262.1:0-2529 GCA_035554015.1 Mycobacteriales bacterium | reverse complement strand
TCTTGGATGCGTGCCAGCCGGGCGGTGTGCCGGGCCGGCCACCGGCCCGGCACACCGCCCGGCTGGCACGCATCCAAGAGCTCTTCGCCCAGGCGCGAGCCTCGCTGCACTACGCGCAGGGCCTGTGGAACCCGGAGCTGGGCCGTGACCTCGAGCAGGTCCTGTTCGGCCACCTCCAGCCCGCGCTGGTCCTTCACCACCACCTCGGCCAGTACCTGGCCATGCCGGAGCTCGTGGTCGCATACCGGACCGGCTACCCGGCACGCCGCTGAGCGACGGCTGAGAGCGGTCGGCTCGACGACGGGTCCTAGGGTCCTCCCATGCAGCGCATCGAGGTCACGCAGGACTTCTCCGCCCCGGTCGAGACGGTCTACGCCCACCTCGCGCGGCACGAGAACCTCGAGCGGGTGTTCGGCGCGACGATCACCCGGCTGCGGGACGGGGACACAACGCCGGACGGCGTCGGCTCCGTCCGGCTCATGAAGGTCAGCCCGCTGCTCCCGCCGTTCGAGGAGACGGTGACGCAGGCGGTGCCGAACGAGCTCATCGAGTACCGCATCACCCGCGGCAGCCCGCTCAAGGACCACGTCGGCGTCATGCGCTTCTCGCCGGCCGGCACCGGCACGCGGCTCGACTACACCATCGAGTTCGACAGCAGGGTTCCCGGTGCCGGCGGCGTCCTGAAGCAGGCGATCGAGCAGAACGTGCGCAGCGGGCTCGCGCAGATCGCCGCGGAGCTCTGAGCAGGTCGTCATCCGGATGTGACTCCCGGGCGGGCCGCCGCTGCTGTTGAGTGTGACCCGACACACACCGCCTCGGAGGTCACCGATGAGCCTGGACACCGCCCCGACCGTGCCCGCCGCCCGTCCCGGTGGCAGCAGCGCCCGCGGGGCTGATCTCACCGTCGAGCCGAGCAACCCCGTCCGGTGGCTGCTCGACAACGCCGATCACCGGCCGGACGCCGCGGCGCTGCGCTGGAAGGACGGCGACGACTGGCGCACCCGATCCTGGCGCGAGGTCGCCGACGACGTCGCCCGGGCAGCGGCCGGCCTGCGCGCTCTCGGCATCGGTGCGGGCGACCGGGTCGTCCTCATGCTGCGCAACCGGCCCGAGTTCCACGTCGTGGACCTGGCCGCGCTCGCGCTGCGGGCGACGCCGATCAGCATCTACAACTCCAGCTCGCCCGAGCAGGTCACCTACCTGGTCAGCCACTCGAAGGCCACGGCGGCGGTCGTCGAGGGCGCATTCCTCGAGCGCTTCACGGCCGTCCGCGGCGAGCTGCCCGGTCTGCAGACGCTCGTCGTCGTCGACGACGGCGGCGACAGCGGCTACGACGACCTGCTCGCCGCGGACCCGCTCGACCTGTCGGCCGCCGCGGACCAGCTGCAGCCCGACGACCTCGCGACCGTCATCTACACCTCGGGCACCACCGGGCCGCCCAAGGGCGTGATGATCGACGTCCGCAACGTCGTCCACCAGGTCGTGGCGCTCCGCTCGCTGTTCACCGGCGACATGCCCGACCCCGAGCGGGGCCTGTCGTTCCTGCCGATGGCGCACATCGCGGAGCGGGTCACGACCCACTACGGGGCGCTGTACCGCGGCACCGAGGTCACCACCTGCCCCGACCTCACCCAGCTCGGTGCCTACCTCGGCGCGACCAGGCCCCACGTCCTGTTCGGTCCCCCGCGAGTGTGGGAGAAGCTCAAGGCCGGCATCGAGGCCGCCGTCGCCGGGCAGGGCGAGGAGGCAGTCGGCAGGTTCGCGTTCGGGCTCGACGTCGGCAAGCAGGTGGCGGCCAAGAAGGCGATGGGCGAGCCGCTCCCCGACGACCTGGCGGGGCTCTGGACCCTCGTCGACGAGAAGTTCGCCGGCATCCGCGGGCTGGTCGGGCTCGACGAGGTCCGGCACGCCATCACCGGCGCGGCGCCGATCCCGGTCGAGGTCGTGGAGTTCTTCCGCAGCCTCGGCGTCCCGTTCGCCGAGGTCTACGGCATGAGCGAGAACACCGGCGCCATGACGCTCGACCTCGACCGCGTCAAGCCGGGCACCGTCGGCCGACCGCTGCCCGGCGTCGAGGTGCGGATCGCCGAGGACGGCGAGGTGCTCTGCAAGGGCGAGATCGTCTTCCGCGGCTACCTCGACGACCCCGAGAAGACCGCCGAGGCGCTCGACGACGACGGCTGGCTGCGCACCGGCGACATCGGCGTGCTCGATGACGAGGGCTACCTGCGCATCGTCGACCGCAAGAAGGAGCTCATCATCACCGCCGGCGGCAAGAACGTCTCACCGGCGAACCTCGAGGCCGCGCTCAAGAGCATCCCGCTGGTCGGGCAGGCGTGCGTCATCGGCGACGGCCGCAAGTTCCTGTCCGCGCTGCTGGTGCTGGACCCGGAGGCCGCGCCGGCCTGGGCGGCCGCGCACGGCAAGCCGGCCGACCTCGCCGCGCTGGCCGAGGACGAGGACGTGCGCAGCGAGATCGCCGCCGGGGTCGAGCAGGTCAACGCCCGGTTCTCGCAGGTGGAGCAGCTC
>DATMJH010000261.1:0-4402 GCA_035554015.1 Mycobacteriales bacterium | reverse complement strand
GGCGGTGACGCCGCAGGGATGAGCGCGGCGTCGCAGGCACGCAAGCGCCGCGGCCCGGACGACCTCGAGATCGTCGCCTTCGAGCGCGGCCGCGCGACGTCGTACTCCGCGTGCGGCATCCCGTACTGGATCGGCGACGTCGTCGGCTCCGAGGCCGAGCTCGTCTCGCGCACGCCGGAGCAGCACCGCGGCAACGGCATCGACGTCCGCACCTGCACCGAGGTCGTCGCCATCGACCTCGACGCCCGGCGGGTGACCGCCCGGGAGAGCGAGAGCGGCCGCGAGTACACCGAGCCGTTCGACTCGCTCGTCTACGCGACCGGCAGCGTGCCGATGCGGCCGCCGGTGCCCGGCATCGACGCCCCCGGTGTGTACGGCGTGCAGACGCTCGACGACGGCGTCGCGCTGCGGGCGGAGCTGGACCGGGACGAGGTCCACCGCGTCGTCGTCGTCGGCGGCGGCTACATCGGCCTCGAGCTCGCCGAGGCCTGCCAGGTGCGCGGCATGCACGTCACCGTCGTCGACATGTCCCCGACGCCCGTGGGCACCTTCGACCCGGACGTGGGCCGGTACATCGCCGACGCCGTCCGCGCCATGGGCATCACGCTCGTGCTCGGGGACGGCGCCGCCGCGATCGAGACCGGACCGGACGGCCGCGCACGCGCGGTGGTGACCCAGAGCGGCACCGAGCTGCCGGCCGACGTGGTGGTGCTCGGGCTGGGGGTGCGGCCGAACGTCGCGCTGGCCCGACAGGCCGGCATCCCGATCGGACCCAGCGGCGGCGTCGCGGTCGACCTGCGGATGCGCACGCACGTGGACGACGTGTGGGCGGCCGGCGACTGCGTCGAGTCGGTGCACCGGCTCAGCGGCCAGCGCGTCGTCGTCGCGCTGGGGACGCACGCGAACAAGCAGGGTCGGGTGGCCGGCATCAACCTCGGCGGCGGCTACGCGACCTTCCCGGGCGTCATCGGCACCGCCGTGACGAAGGTGTGCGACCTGGAGGTGGCGCGCACCGGGCTGTCGGAGAAGGAGGCCGAGGAGGCCGGCTTCTCGTATGTGACGGCGAAGGTCGACTCGACGACGCGCGCCGGCTACTTCCCGGGCGCGCAGCCGATCCGGGTGAAGATGACCGCCGAGGAGCGCACCGGCCGGCTCATCGGGGCGCAGATCGTGGGGCGGGAGGGCGCCGCCAAGCGCATCGACGTGCTCGCGACGGCGATCTGGAACGAGATGGGCGTCGACGAGATCCTCGGCCTCGACCTGTCGTACGCACCGCCGTTCGCGCCGGTGTGGGACCCGGTGCTCATCGCCGCGCGCAAGGCGTTCGAGGCCGTCGAGGCCCAGACCCGCGCCACCCCCTGAGCCCACGGGAGCCCTCCCGACGGCTCCCGCACCGCTCGAACCCGCACCTACCCCTCCACCCCTGGACGACGGGAGCCCTCCCGACGGTCGCCGGCGTGGCCGGGACCCTCGGGAGGGCTCCGCAGGGGTCAGCTCGCCGGCAGGAAGTAGCCGGCGAGGTCGGCCAGCGTGTGCAGCGAGCCGGTGCTGTTGTGCACCCGCACCCGCCCGTCGTCACCGGTCGCCACCATGGCCAGGTTGGCGATGGTGACACCGCGCGGCGGGTTCAGGTTCGACACCAGCGGTGCCGGCTCGCTGCCGACCGGTGTCGGGTAGGCGCGGACGACCGTGGACGTCGTGCCCTGCACGGCGGTCAGGTTGAGCACCGCCGCGGTCGCCCCCTCGGGCACCCCGCGGAAACCGGCGACCTTGACGTCGGCCGCCTGACCGCCGCCCAGCCGAGCCGGGATCGTGCCCGTGCCGCTGCGGGTGTCGAGGAACCGGGCGGGCGTGACCGGCACGAACTGCGCACCACTGCCCGGCAGGTAGTAGCCGGCGATGTCGGCGAACAGGTCCACCGCGCCGCCGCTGGTGTGGAACCGGACGGCGTCGCCGTCACCGACGCGCACCGTCACCAGGTTCGGCGCGATCTGCCCGGGTCGGACGTTGAGGCTGCTGACGGTCGGCAGCGAGCTGTCACCCGGCGCCGGCTTCGGGAAGGCGCGGACGGCCGCGTTCGCCGTCGCGTTCAGCCCGGTGAGGTTGAGCACGACGGCGGTCGCCTCCGCCGGCACGGTCACGGTGCCCCCGCCGATCACCGGCAGCGTCCCGGTGACGACCAGGTCGCGGGTCGAGGTCACCTTCGACGTCTGCCGCGTGTCCATGATCCGCTTCGGCGAGATGGGCTCGTACCCGGCGCCGGCACCGCCGGCGGTGTAGTAGCCGGCGATGTCGACGAGCACCCCGACCGAGCCCGCGGCGTTGTAGACCTTCACCTTCCCGGCGCCGTCCCCGCTCTGCCCGACCGCCACCGTCACGGCGTTCGGCAGCACCGCGCCCTTCGGCACGTTGAGGTTGCTGGTGCGCGGCGTGCCCGACGTGTCGGCCGGGTGCACCTGCAAGTAGGTGCTCGCCGACGGGTTGATCGCCGTCAGGTTCAGCACGACGGCGGTCGCGTCCGCCGGCACGTCGACGGTCACGCCGTCCTTCGTCGTCGGCAGGTTGTCACCGGTGACCTGCACGGTCAGCGACTGCCCCGCGCCGAGCGCACCGGCCGGAGCTCCGACGCCGGACCGGGTGTCGACGATGCGGCCCGGATCCGGCAGCGGCGTGAAGGTCGAGGCGGTGCCGGCCGAGACGGGCGCGGGTGCCGGGCCGTGCGGGTTGCCCTGCCACTGGTCGGCGGCGCCGGACACCACCGCCGTCGCGCGCGTCCCGCGCACGTCGACGCCGTAGAGGTCAGCCGCGAAGCCGCTGTCGGTGTGGAAGGAGTAGATGAGGCTCTGGCCGTCGGGCATCCAGTGCGGCGACAGGGCGTACGTCGGCTCGGCGATGCCGCTCGGGCGGGTGACGCCGAGGACGCGCGGGCTGCCGCCCGCGGCCGGCACCAGCCCGATGCGGGCGTGGGTGCCGTCGTAGGTGCTGTAGGCGATGGTCGAGCCGTCGGGCGACCAGCTCGGGCTCGAGCCGGTGACGCCGAGGTCAGTCGCGCCGGCCCCCGCAGACCAGGTGGTGAGCGTCCCCTGCTGCTCCTCCGTCTTGCCGGTCGTGTCGTCGTAGACGATCGCGTCGCCGCTGGGCGACCAGTCGGCGCTGGCGACGTCCGTCGTCACCGGGTGGGGCGTGGCCGTCCCGCCGGCGACCGGGACGGTGTGCAGCCGCCCCGTGCAGCTCACGTCGTCGGTGGTCTGCGAGAAGACGCAGGTCGTCCGCACGAACAGCACGGTCCCGTCGGAACGCACGCTCGGCGAGGCGTCGAAGTGCTCGGTGTACGTGGTGGTGGTCTCGGACGACGGCGGCGGGTTCGTGAGCCGCACCGCGCCGGTCCCGTTCCGGTTCACGCGCACCAGGCCCACGACGTAGTTCGTGCGGTCGCCGAAGTCGCTGGCGACGACCACCTTGCTGCCGTCGGGCGTGAGCTCGGGCTGCTCGTACCGCCAGTAGTCCTGGGTGCTCGCCGGGAGCACCGTCGTCTCAGCCCCGCTGGACACGTTGCGCAGCACGAGCGCCGCCGCGCCGTCGTTGTCCGCGTCGAGCACGTAGACGATCTCGTTGGACGTGGTGCTCGCCTGCGCGGGGGCGGCGACGGCGAGCGGTCCGGCCAGCAGAGCCGCTGTGGCCAGACCGGTGGTGAGCCGTCGTCGCGCGGACGGCCCGGAGTGCGTGGGGATCACTGACCTGCCTCTCGTGTTCCGCGGTCGGTGGTGCCGCGGGCACGCAGAGTGAACCCTCCGGTTCAGGGCGGAAGCCCCAGCCGCGCCGAAGATGGCCCGAAAGGACCAGCCGCCGCAGTGCGACGTGGGGACGGCATGCACCCGACGAGGGGGCATCCGCCGGCTCGGAAGGTCAGCGGCAAGGGCGACCAGGCTCAGGTCACCGACGCGTCGTAGATGCTCTGCACCGCCGCGTCGAGCGCCTTGTCGAACTCCTCGTCGCTCTGCTGCGCCGACAGGCCCTCGGTGAGCGCCCGCGAGAAGCTCGCCACCACGCCCTTGTTGCGCGACAGCCGGGCGTTCGCCTCCTCGCGGCTGTAGCCGCCCGAGAGGGCCACGACCCGGAGCACGTGCGGGTGGTCGACGAGCTCGGCGTAGAAGTTGTCCTCGTCCGGCAGCGTCAGCTTCAGCATGATCGGCAGCTCGCTGTCGTGGGACTCGAGCTGGCGGAGGATGCCGGCCTTGAGGAGGGCCTCGGCCTCGGCCTTGGTCGGCGAGTGGATGTCGACCTCGGGCTCGATGATCGGCACCAGGCCGTGCCCGAGGATCTGCCGGCCGATCTCGAACTGCTGGTCGACGATGGCGGTGACGCCGCCCTCGTCGGCCTCCTTGATGACCGACCGCATCTT
>DATMJH010000260.1:0-5684 GCA_035554015.1 Mycobacteriales bacterium | reverse complement strand
TCCTCCTTGACGCCCGGCACGGTGGTGAACTCGTGCAGGACGCCGTCGATGCGGATGCTGGTGACAGCCGCACCGGGGATCGACGAGAGCAGGGTCCGGCGCAGCGAGTTGCCGAGCGTGTAGCCGAAGCCCGGCTCGAGGGGCTCCAGGACGAAGCGCGAGCGGTGCTCGCTGACCGGCTCCTCGGTGAGGGTCGGGCGCTGTGCGATGAGCACGTGGTGTCCTTCCGGGACGTTCCGCGACGACCGCCATATGACGTCGCGTGGGGTGCCCGGGGTGGCGAGTCCCGGGCGCGGTCTCCAGTTGTGGCAGCCGGACGGGGCACGTGGCCCCGCGCCGGCCGGTCGACTACTTCGAGTAGAGCTCGACGATGAGCTGCTCCTGCACGGGCGTGTCGATGACCTGACGGGCCGGCAGGTCGTGGACCAGCACGCGCATCTGGCTGGTGATGACCTCGAGCCAGGCCGGAGCCGGCCGGTCGCCCGCGGTCTCGCGGGCGATGACGAACGGCGTCAGCTCGCGGCTCTTCGGCCGGATCTCGACGATGTCGTTGGCCGAGACCCGGTAGCTCGGGATGTCGACCTTCTTGCCGTTCACGAGCACGTGCCCGTGCCGGACGGCCTGCCGGGCAGCGTCGCGCGAGGGCGCGAAGCCGGCCCGGTAGACGACGTTGTCGAGCCGGCTCTCGAGGATGCGCAGGAGGTTCTCACCGGTCTTGCCGGTCTTCTTGTTGGCCTCCTCGTAGTAGCCGCGGAACTGCTTCTCGAGCACGCCGTAGATGCGCGCGGCCTTCTGCTTCTCGCGCTTCTGCAGCAGGTACTCGGAGTCCTTGGTGCGGCCGCGGCCGTGCTCACCCGGGGGGTACGGGCGGATCTCGATCGGGCACTTCGGCGACTCGCACTTGCTGCCCTTGAGGAACAGCTTCATCTTCTCGCGACGGCAGCGGCGGCAGTCGGCGCCGGTGTAGCGGGCCATGTGTCTTCTCGCTCCTCAGACTCGGCGCCGCTTGGGCGGGCGGCAGCCGTTGTGCGGGACGGGGGTCACGTCGCTGATCGCGCCGACCTCGAGGCCGGCGGCCTGCAGCGAGCGGATCGCCGTCTCACGACCCGAGCCCGGGCCCTTGACGAAGACGTCGACCTTCTTCATGCCGTGCTCCTGCGCCTTGCGGGCGCAGTTCTCGGCGGCCATCTGAGCCGCGAACGGCGTCGACTTGCGCGAGCCCTTGAAGCCGACGTGGCCGGCGGAGGCCCAGCTGATCACGTTGCCCTGGGGGTCGGTGATCGTGACGATCGTGTTGTTGAACGTGCTCTTGATGTGGGCGTGCCCGTGGGCGATGTTCTTCTTCTCCTTGCGGCGGATCTTCTTGACGCCACCAGGAGCAGTACGTGACTTGGGAGGCACT
Source organism: Mycobacteriales bacterium (assembly GCA_035554015.1). Taxonomy (GTDB): domain Bacteria; phylum Actinomycetota; class Actinomycetes; order Mycobacteriales; family SCTD01; genus DATLGD01. The sequence goes on along the minus strand of DATMJH010000260.1, from coordinate 4,282 downwards.
AGCGAGCCTTTCAGGCGGAGGTGATCACGACTCGGGGGGTGTCTGGGGGGCGAAGCCCCCCAGAGTCGTTACTTCTTGGGCTTCTTCTTGCCGGCGACGGTCTTCTTCGGGCCCTTGCGGGTGCGCGCGTTGGTGTGCGTGCGCTGGCCGTGGACGGGCAGGCCGCGGCGGTGCCGGATGCCCTGGTAGGAGCCGATCTCGACCTTGCGCCGGATGTCGCTCGCGACCTCGCGGCGCAGGTCGCCCTCGACCCGGTAGTTGCCGTCGATCCAGTCGCGGAGCTTGACGAGGTCGTCCTCGGTGAGGTCCTTGACGCGCACGTCGGGGCTGACGCCGGTCTGGGCGAGCGTCTGCTGGGCGCGGGTGCGGCCGATGCCGTAGATGTAGGTCAGCGCGATCTCCAGCCGCTTCTCACGGGGGAGGTCGACGCCGGCAAGGCGTGCCATGGTCGGGCGGTCTCGCTTCCTGGACGCCGGTGCGTCCGCCGGAGGTCTGGGCGCCTCCCGCCCCCGCCAGCCCTGGCGGGGCCCCGGCCTCCGACCGGGGGTGCTCCCCGGCCGGTCGCCCGGTCGGGGAGGTGGGTGCGCGCTGCCTTCTGTCGTGCGGGTCGTGCGGGTTCCTGCGGGTCGTGCGGTGGTGCGGGTGGTACGGGTCGTGCGGGTGCTCAGCCCTGGCGCTGCTTGTGCCGCGCGGTCGAGCTGCAGATGACCATCACGCGGCCGTTGCGACGGATGACCTTGCACTTGTCGCAGATCGGCTTGACGCTGGGCTTGACCTTCACGGGACTCGTTCCTGGGATCGTGCGCGGGCGCGGGGCTCGGCGCGAGCGGGCGGGCTACTTGTAGCGGTAGACGATGCGGCCACGGTTGAGGTCGTACGGCGAGAGCTCCACGACCACCCTGTCCTCGGGGAGGATGCGGATGTAGTGCTGCCGCATCTTGCCGCTGATGTGGGCCAGGACCTTGTGACCGTTCTCCAGCTCCACGCGGAACATCGCGTTGGGCAGCGGCTCGACCACGCGACCCTCGATCTCGATGGCCCCGTCCTTCTTCGGCATGTCTCCCGTTCTGGTTCTGTCGCTGGGCGTGCTGTTGCTTCCGGCGGCGGTGTGGTGTGCTGGCGCCCGACTCGCCCCGGCCCGGCCCCTCGCGCAGGCGTGCCGCACGGAGCCAGCGCAGGCGTGACCGACCTGGACGCAGTCCAGCCGTCGAGTCTACGTGCTGTCGCCCGGAAGGTCCAACGCCGACCGGCCGCGCCCCGTTCCCGCCTCGCCTCATCGCCGCGATCTTCGTCCTGTGCACACGTCCGCCGCGGGGCGCACGGGAACAAGGCGAAGATCGCGGCCAGGTGCGGCGCGATCTTCGTCCTGTGCACACGTCCGCCGCGGGGCGCACGGGAAGAAGGCGAAGATCGCGGCCAGGTTGGGGGGGTCAGTCGCGGGCGGGGACGCCGAGGCGGGCGGCGCCGCCGTCGAGCGCCGTCAGCACCCACGGCCCGTCCGGCGTGACCGCGACCGTGTGCTCCCAGTGCGCCGCCTGCGAGCCGTCGCGGGTGACCACCGTCCAGCCGTCGTCGAGCTCCTCGACGTCCGGGCTGCCCAGCGTGGCCATCGGCTCGACGGCGATCGCCATGCCGGCCCGGAGCTCCATGCCCTTGCCGGGCCCGCGCGGCGCGAGGTTCGGCACGTTCGGCGGCTCGTGCATCGCGCGGCCGATCCCGTGCCCGGTGTAGCCCTCGAGGAGCCCGTACCCATGCGGCTCGACGCAGGTCTGCACCGCATGACCGACGTCGGACAGCCGCGCGCCCGGCCGCACCGCCGCGAGGCCGGCCCACAGCGCGTCCTCGGTGACGCGCGACAGCTCGAGCAGCTCGGGCCCGCAGTCCCCGACCGGGACGGTGACGGCGGCGTCGCCGTGCCATCCGTTCACGATGGCGCCGCAGTCGATCGACAGCAGCACGCCCTCGGGCACCGCGCGGGTCACCGACGGGATCCCGTGCACCACCTCCGCGCCGACCGACGCGCAGATCGAGCCCGGAAAGCCGTGGTAGCCCAGGAACGACGGCACCGCCCCCGCCTCCCGGATCGACCGCTCGGCGACGGCGTCGAGCTCACCGGTCGTGACGCCGGGGCGCACCAGCTCGACCAGCCGCTGCAGCGTCCGGCCGACGACGAGGCCGGCGGCGCGCATCGCCCGCAGCTCGTCGGGGGTCTTGACGGTGACCCCCCGCGGACGGCGACCCCTCACGCGGCGCCGCCGGCCACTACTCGCCCTCGACCGGTGGCGCGCCGAAGGGACGCAGCGCGTGCAGTGCCCGTGAGGTGATGTCGTCCACCGGACCGGTCGCGTCGATGCCGACCAGCAGCCCGCGCTCGGCGTAGTAGGCGACGAGCGGCGCGGTCTGCTCGGCGTAGACCTGCAGCCGGTTGGCCACCGTCTCGGCCTTGTCGTCCTCGCGCTGGAACAGCTCGCCGCCGTCGAGGTCGCAGACGCCCTCTACCTGCGGCGGGTCGAAGTCGATGTGCCAGATGTGGTTGCACGTGCGGCAGGTGCGCCGGCCGGACAGCCGGCGGATCACCTCGTCGTCGTCGACGACGAGCTCGAGCACGACGTCCAGCTTGGCGTCGGCGGTGTCCTGCAGGAGCTCGTCGAGCACCTGAGCCTGCGGGACGGTGCGCGGGAAGCCGTCGAGCAGGAACCCCACCTTGGCGTCGGGCTCGGACAGCCGCTCGCGCACCATCTTGTTGGTGACGTCGTCGGGCACGAGGTCGCCGCGGTCCATGTAGGCCTTGGCCTCCAGGCCGAGCGGCGTACCGCCGCTGACGTTGGCCCGGAAGATGTCGCCCGTCGAGATCTTGGGGACACCCAGGTGGTCGGCGATGAACGTCGCCTGCGTCCCCTTGCCGGCTCCGGGCGGCCCCACCAGCACGAGACGCACTACTGACCCCCCACTAGCGCAGGAAGCCTTCGTAGTTGCGCAGCATCAGCTGGCTCTCGACCTGCTTCACCGTCTCGAGGCCGACGCCGACGATGATGAGCACGGCGGTGCCGCCGAACGGGATCTGGTTCTCGGTGCCGGCCAGGCTGAACAGCAGGTAGGGCAGCACCGCGACGGCGCCGAGGTACAGCGCACCGAAGGCGGTGATGCGGGACAGGATGTAGTCGAGGTACTCGGCGGTCGCGCGCCCGGGCCGGATGCCCGGCACGAAGCCGCCGTACTTCTTCATGTTGTCGCTGACCTCCACCGGGTTGAACGTGATCGCCACGTAGAAGTACGTGAAGAACACGATCAGCACGAAGTAGGTGGTCAGGTAGACCCAGTGACCCGGGTCGTTGAAGTACGTCTGGATGATGCGGGTGAAGGTCGCGTTGCTCGTCCAGACGTTGCTCATCAGCTGCGGCAGGTACAGCAGCGACGACGCGAAGATCACCGGGATGATGCCGGCCTGGTTGACCTTGAGCGGGATGTAGGTCGACGTCCCGCCGTACATGCGCCGACCGATCATGCGCTTGGCGTACTGCACCGGGATGCGCCGCTGCGCCTGCTCGACGAAGACCACGAGCGTGATGACGACCAGCGCCAGCACCGCGACGCCGCCGACGACGAACGCCCCGTTGTCCTGCCGGTACAGGTTCACGGCCTGCCCCGGCACCGACGCGATGATCGACACGAAGATCAGCATCGACATGCCGTTGCCGACGCCGCGGTCGGTGATGAGCTCGCCGAGCCACATGATGACGGCGGTGCCGGCGGTCATGGTGACGACGAGCACGAGGATCCGGACCACCCGGTCGTCCGGGATGATCGCCTCCTGGCACTGCGGGAACAGGTTGCCCGAGCGCGCCAGCGCGATGATGCCGGTCGACTGCAGGACGGCGAGCGCCACCGTCAGGTAGCGGGTGTACTGCGTGATCTTGGCCTGGCCGGCCTGGCCCTCCTTCTTCAGCTGCTCGAGCCGCGGGATCACCACGACGAGCAGCTGCAGGATGATCGACGCCGTGATGTACGGCATGATCCCGAGCGCGAAGATCGACAGCTGCAGCAGCGCACCGCCGCTGAAGAGGTTGACGAGGCCGTAGATGCCCTCGCCCTCGACCTGGTCGAGGCAGCGCTGGATGCCCACGTAGTTGACGCCCGGCCCGGGGATGAACGCCCCGATCCGGTAGACGAGCACGATCGCCAGCGTGAAGAAGATCTTCCGTCGCAGGTCCGGCGTCCGGAACGCCCGCGCGAAGGCGGTGAGCACGTGCTCCTCCTGGCGTCGGTCCGCGAGCACGGACGG
>DATMJH010000259.1:0-5979 GCA_035554015.1 Mycobacteriales bacterium | reverse complement strand
CTCCGGATGGATTCCGGACCTCAACGACGGCGTCATCCTGAACTGCGTGCCCCTCGCGCCGCTGTTCGCGGACCCGACCATGAAGCGGGAGACGGCGAAGCACCGCAAGGCCCTGCTGGCCGGGCACTATCCGTGGGCTCGCGTGCAAGCTGCCTACGCGGAGGGTCTGTTCCCGTGAGCCTCACGAAAGAGCAGCGTGTCTCACTGGCTCTCGTCGTCGGCCGGATCCGCGCGGCCGTCGAGAGCGACATCGCCAGTCAAGCCACCGGGCGCTTCGGGTTGCACCCGACCGCGCGACGCGGCGTCCATGTCGAACCTGACGAGGCGCTCGACCTCGGTCCTACGGACTTCGCCGTCCGCCGGGAACTCGTTGAGGTGGTGGCGTACCTCGTCCAAGACGGCGCCACCGAGTCCGAGGCCGTCGCGCGCCTCATCCGTGAGGCCACCTTCACCTTCGTGAACCGTGTGGTCTCGATCCGAGTGGCCGAGGCTGTGGGTGCCCTGCCGGCATCGCTGGCCGACGGACCTCGCTCGGCGGGCTTCAGGGACTTCAGCGAGACGTTCCCGGTCGTTGCTGCCAACGTCGAGGACGGCTACTGGGCGTATCTCCAGATGTGCGGCGACGAGCTAGCCGCTTCTGTGCCAGCGCTGTTCGATCGGCGACATCCCATTGCGGTCTTCCGTCCTACGCACAAGACGCTCGAGGACGTCGTCGCGCTGCTCGCGACACCGGCGCTGACCGGCATCTGGAGCGAGCCGGAGACGCTCGGGTGGACCTACCAGTTCTTCAACAGCGAGGACGAGCGCCGACAGATGCGCGCCGAGTCGGCTGCTCCCCGCAACTCTCGCGAGCTCGCGGTGCGAAACCAGTTCTTCACGCCCTCCTACGTCGTCGACTGGTTGCTGCAGAACACCCTCGGACGCCGCCTCGCGGAAGCTGGGCTCGAGCTCGCCCTGCCCCTGCTCGAAGGACAACTGAGTCCAGGGAAGCCACTGGAGCTCGTTGACGTCTCCGTCCTGGACCCTGCGGTGGGTTCGGGACACTTCCTCCTCGGCGCCTACTCGATGCTCGAGGAGCTCTACGCCGCGCAGGGGGTGGCGCCCGCCGACGCGGCGCCGCAGATCCTCTCGGCACTGCATGGCGTCGACATCGACCACCGCGCGGCGCAGGTCGCCCAGGTGGTGCTCGTGCTCCGCGCCCGCCGAGCCGGTGCCCTCGCGGTGGCCCCGCCGAGGATCGTCACCGCTCGCGGGCTGCCGACGAGCACCGAGGTGCGGGCGGACATCGAGGCTGAACTCCGAGCCTCGGTCAGCGCCTTGCTCGACGACCTCCAGCGGGTGTTGGCCGAAGCGCCGAAGCTCGGCACGCTCCTGCGCGTCGAGCACCACGTCCAGGACGCCGTCGGCGCCCGGCTGAGCTCACCGCAGCTGGGCGATGAGCCCGTCGTGGAAGGTCTCGAGCGGGCGGTTCTCGGCGCCGCCGCCCGCGTGGCGCGTGAGGCATCAGCGACTCCAGCGGAACGCCTGTTCGCGGCCGACAGCACAGACGCCATGGGCTTCGTCGAGCTCATGCAGAAGCGCTACGACGTCGTGCTGATGAACCCGCCCTTCGGCGCCCCGATCCCCGAGACGAAGACCTACCTCAAGGCCGCCTACCGCGAGTCTGCCGTCGACCTGTTCAGCGCCTTCGTCGCACGCGGCCGGGAGATGCTCCGTGAGGATGGCTACGTCGGCGCCATCACCAACCGGACCGGGTTCTTCCTCAAGACCTTCGCCGGCTGGCGCAAGGAGGTGCTTCTCCCAGGCATCGTGTGCGCCGCGGACCTCGGCCTCGGTGTCCTGCAGGACGCGCTGGTCGAAGCCGCGACCTACGTCGTCGCCGCCAAGACAAGGACCGACGACATCCCGGTACGCGGGCTGCTCCGCACCGCCGACAAGTCGCTCCTGGCGCAACGTGCCGCGGGGGAGCGCTTCCTTCCGCGCCGCGCAGGGCTACGTGAGCTGCCGAACGCTGTCCTGTGCTACTGGGTCGCGCCGTCGGTGCTACAGGTCTACGAGCGGTTCCCGCGGCTCGCGGCATCGGGCGACGTCCGTGTCGGACTCCAGACATCGGACGACTTCCGATTCGTTCGGCTCTGGTGGGAGGTGCGCCCGGAGAGCATCGGCCGCAACGAGCGCTGGTCGCCGTTCGCTAAAGGCGGTGAGTACGCGCCGTGGTACGCCGACGTACACCTCGTCGTCGATTGGGAGAAAAACGGACGCCGTATCAAAGACTGGGGGCGCGGCAGACCACAGAACACGGACGCCTACTTCAAGCCGGGCCTGACTTGGACAACGAGGACAGCGAGCGGCTTTGTCGTACGAGCGCTTCCGGCCGGAACTGTCTTTGCGCACAAGGGTTGCCTAGTGCGCGGCCCTGACAATGCTGCGCTCAGCGTCCTTCTGAACAACCGAGTGGCGCGTTACCTCATCGAGCTGCAGCTTGCGGCCGGTGAGACGACATCTTCGGGAGGAGCTGCGCGGTCGTACGAGGTCGGCCTCGTCTCCGACCTGCCGACACCTCATCTTGGCACATTAGGCCTCACCGATGTCGGACGAGAGCAGGCCGTGGCCGAGGCCGCGGACGCGGCGCACAACGAGACCGATCGCCACTTCGCGGGCTGGCAGCCGTCCGCACCGTCGATCACGCACCGCGCCGAACGGCTCGAGACGCTCGCGCGCGCCGACTCCCGTATCGCCGCCGCCTACGGCTTGGACGAACCGGCGCTCGCGGCGATCTCGACTGAGGTCGGTCCTTCCCCCGGGCACTACCCCCGGGACACGCGCATCGACATCGCCGAGCTGACTCGCCTCTACCAGCTGCCCATGCAACGCCTCGTCGACCTCATGCTCGCGACGACGGGAGGCGCCCGTCACGTCGCGGTGAAGAGCCACCTCGTCGACCGTCGTCTCGAACTGCTGAGCCACTACTTCCAAGCGCACCCAGCCACGCTCGCGAAGCACCTCGTGGCTTCCGGCCTGCGGCCGCCTGGTGAGGAGGAGGCGAATGCCAAGGCTCTGCTGTCGTACCTGGTCGGGGTTGCCTTCGGCCGATGGGACGTGCGCGTTCGCCCGCACCAGGCCGTCGCCGACCCCTGGGCGGAAGTCGCGCCCGTTCCACCCGCCATGCTGGTGGACCAGGACGGCGTCGCGGCGCGGAGGGCGCCCGCCGGCTACCCCGTAGAGCTCCCGTCTGGTCCGCTCCTGCACGACGACCCCGGTCATCACTGGGATATCGCGTCCAGAGTCGAGGCAGTCGCGTCGCAGATGGAGGACGGCGGGACTCTTATCGAGCGGGCGCTGCAAACCCTCGGGCAGACCACGCTGCGCGGCTACCTTCGGACGCGCTTCATGACCGACCACCTCGAGCTGTACAGCAAGTCACGACGGCGCGCCCCGATCTACTGGCAGCTCGGGAACCCCGCAGCCGCATGGCGGTTGTGGCTGTACTACCCCGACCTGACCCGAGAGTCGATCTTCGCCATGGTGACGGCGGCGGAGGACAAGCTGCGTGGCCTCAACACCCGAATCGCTCGGCTCGAACAAGAGCCGTCCTCACGCCAGCGCCAGGAGCAGCTCGAGGGGCTGGAGAACACGCGAGACGCCGTCCGCGCCTTCGCTTCCTCTGTCGCGGCGCTCGCGCACTCGGGCTGGGTGCCGGACCTCGATGACGGTGCCGTGCTCAACGCCGCCCCGTTCGCCGACGTCCTCAGTCACCCGGCCTGGGCGGGCGACGCTGCCGAACAGCATCAACGCCTCACTGCAGGCGAGTATCCCTGGGCGACGGTGCAACGCGAGCTCTACGTGGAGGAGCGATGACCGACCTGCGCACCGCTGTGACCGATCAGCTGACGGCGAAGATCAAGCGACACGGGATGGTGATCTGGTCGGATCCGGCACGCGAGTACGCCGACGTCGCTCGGGATCTGGCTCCAGCGGACGTCCCCTTCCACCGGCTCGATGGCTCCTGGTACGCCCTGCGTCGCCAGCTCGAGCCGGTCCTCAGCGCGGGTGACCCTAGGGCTGTCATCTACGTCGACCAGGAGCGGCCATCCCACGACGACCCCTTTGAGGAAGTGCGCAGCTGCGCTACGGAGTACCGCACTCGGCTGGCCACCCTCGTGCGGTCGTGCTACAGCGGCGAGCTGGGTGCGTCGAAGATCGACGACATCGCCCGCACCGCGACGACTCTCGCTGAAGCAGAGGCGTTGGCCGCGACGGGCGGCGGCGGTGGCCCAGCGCGGTTGGTGAAGCTTCTTGCAGTCAGCGAGACGACCGCCATCGCCCTCGCTCTGCTGACCCGTATACAGGCGCTTGCTGAGGACCAGGCTGCAGTCGAAGACGCACGCGCGTTCCTCCGTGACCAGTTCGGGCTCGCCCACAGCGGCGAGGAACAGGTCGAGCACGCATTCGCTCGTCACCTGGTACTCGTGGAACTGGTTCATCTGCTGGGTTCGGACGTTCCAGCGGAACTGCCGCGCTCGAGTCCCCAGCCGACACCTGCCGCCATCAAGCGGAGCATCGAGCTGCTGAGGCGATGGCGGAACGCCCAGGACTTGCGGGACTCGTTCCGCACGGCGATGCGCAAGGTCGATCAGGATCTGGCGCTCCACACGACGCTCGCGTGGGACGACCGACTCGCCGGGTGCGACGCCGTCCCGAGCTACGACGAGCTCGCGTTCCGGGCCGCGCTGCTTCGGCTCGACGCAGGAGAGCCACAGGAAGCCCACCGGCTCGTGGAGAACCGGCGGCAGTCCGTGTGGGCTGACCAGCTGGGCGGTGTTGACCAGTGGCGCACCCGGTGGGCCGTGGTCGGTGCTGTCGCGGAGCTTGAGCAACAATTGGCGGAAGTCAAGGGCGTCCACAAGGCGTCCGTCGCCGAGACGATCCGCGAGTACGTCGACCACCGCTGGCAGGTCGATCGGGCGCACCGACGGATGGAGCTGGCGCTTCTGGCGTTGGTCGACCGGGCGCCGGTCGAAGACGCGGTGCGTCGAGCACGGCAGGCCTACGACGGTTGGCTAGACGCCTACCTGCGCGCCTTCACGAACCAGCTCGAGCATCAGGGCCTTCCTGCTGATGTCGTCCTCGCTCAGGGCGCGGTCCATCGCGATGTGGTCGTGCCCATGGTGAAGCACGGTCGCGTCGCGTACTTCATGGTCGACGCACTCCGCTATGAGCTCGGGATGGACCTGGTCGATGCGCTGCACCGACAGTTCGACCAAGCGGAAGTGGGCGTGCGGGCTGCTTCAGCGCTGCTGCCCTCCATCACTCCGGTCGGCATGGCCAACTTGTGCCCGCGAGCCGCGGGAGAGCTTCGGCTCGAGGTCAGTGATGACCACCGTCTCCGCGTCCACATCGGCGGGGTCGAGGTGCGCGGAGTGCCGGACCGTCTTGCTCTGCTGCGCGCAGAGCACGGCAAGGTGACCGATCTGCCGCTCGACGACATCTTCCGATCCGGGGAGAACGAGCTGCAGGAGCGGGTCGAGGACGCGGCTGTGGTGCTCGTGCGCTCGACCGAGATCGACGAACAAGGCGAGGCCGGCAAGATCAGTGCCCACCTGCAGGGGTTCGACGCGGTGGTGCAACAGCTGTCCCGAGCAGTCGCAAGACTGGCGCAGCACGGGATCGAGCGCTTCGTCATCACCGCTGACCACGGGTTCATCGCTCTCACACGTGACCTCGGCCAGCCCGCGATCATCCCGAAGCCCGGCGGCGTCGGGGAAGTGCACCGTCGCGCCTTCGTCGGACGGGGCGGGGCTGCAGGTGATGCGCTCGCGCGCATTCCGGTGTCCAAACTGGGCCTGCCCGGCGACCTCGACGTCCTGGTGCCGCGTGGACTTGCCCTCATCTCCGCTGGCGGAGCTCGAGGGTTCTTCCACGGCGGCGCGTCACCACAGGAGCTGCTCGTGCCGGTGATCACCGTTGAGGTGGCTCGCC
>DATMJH010000258.1:0-2279 GCA_035554015.1 Mycobacteriales bacterium | reverse complement strand
ACGCCCTGCTCGCGCTCACCGTGCAGCCGATCATGTTCGTGGTGCTGTTCGCGCTGGTGTTCGCCGCCGAGGCTGCCGGCGAACACCAGCGCGAACAGCACCACGAACATGATCGGCTGCACGGTGAGCGCGAGCAGGGCGTCGGGCACCCGTCGCAGCCCGACGAGGTTGCGCCAGGTGACGACGGCGCCGTCGCGCAGGGCCTGGGCGAGGGCACTCATGCGGACGCCTTTCCGGACGCCGGCTCGTCCTCGACGGGACGACCGGTGAGCGTGAGGAACACGTCGTCGAGGGTGGGCCGGTGCAGCGCGACGTCGAGCACCTCGACGCCCTCGACGTCGAACCGGCGCAACGCCTCCACCAGGGCCTTGGTGCCACTGCTGACCGGCACGGCGACCTTGCGGAGGTGGTGGTCCACGATCGGCTCGCCGACCCCGACCTCGGTGAGGACCGTGCCGGCGAACCCGAGCTGGTCCGGCCGGGCCACCACGACCTGGAGGCGCTCACCGCCGATCTGCGCCTTCAGCTCGTCGGCGGTGCCCTGGGCGATGACGCGCCCCCGGTCGATCACCGCGATCGTGTCGGCGAGCTGGTCGGCCTCCTCCAGGTACTGCGTGGTGAGCAGCACCGTGGCGCCGTCGGCGACCAGCTCGGAGATCATCGCCCAGGTCTCGAGCCGGCCGCGCGGGTCGAGGCCCGTGGTGGGCTCGTCGAGCACCACGACCTGCGGGCGGGCCACCAGCGCCCCCGCGAGGTCCAGCCGCCGGCGCATCCCGCCGGAGTACGTCTTGGCCGGCCGCTCCGCGGCGTCCTCCAGCCGGAACCGCCCGAGCAGCTCCCGCGCCCGCGCCCGCGACGGCGCCCGGCCCATGCCGTAGAGCCGCCCGACCAGGTACAGGTTCTCGAACCCGGTGAGGTTCTCGTCCACGGCCGCGTACTGCCCGGACAGGCCGATCGCCCGGCGCACCGCCTGCGGCTGCGCGACGACGTCGTGGCCCACCACCTCGGCGCGGCCGGCGTCGGGCCGCAGGAGGGTGGTGAGCACGCGCACCATGGTGGTCTTCCCCGCGCCGTTCGGCCCGAGCAGCCCCAGCACGGTGCCGGTGGGAATGGTCAGGTCCACGCCGTCGAGCGCGACCGTCGACCCGAACCGCTTGACCAGACCCTCCACCCGCACCGCGACGTCCACGCGCACGACAGTAGAGGCCCGCACCGACGGTCCGCCGCCGGTTTCCGCGGCGGCCGGGGACCCGTGCCCGACCGCGCTGTCAGACGCCGATCAGCAGGTTCGCCAGTGCGTAGATGACCAGGCCCGCGAGCGCGCCGACCACCGTGCCGTTGATCCGGATGAACTGCAGGTCGCGGCCCACCTGCAGCTCCACCTTGCGCGAGGTCTCCTCGGCGTCCCAGCGCTCGACGGTGTCGGTGATCAGCGTCGTGATCTCGCGCGCGTAGTGCCGCACGACGTAGCCCGCGGCGTCGCCGAGCCACCCGTCGATCTTGGCGCGGAGCTCCGCGTCGGCGTCCAGCCGCCGGCCGAACGCGACCAGCCCGTCACGGACCCGCTGCCGCAGCGCGCTCGACGGGTCCTCGGCCGCGTCGAGGAGCATCGCCTTCACCACGCTCCACGCCCGCCCGATGAACCGCTGCACCTCCGGGTGCTCGACGATCTGCTGCTTCACCCGCTCGGCGCGGTCGATCGTCACGGGGTCGGACTGCAGGTCGGCGGCGAACTCCACGAGGAAGGTGTCGACGGCCTTGCGCAGCGGGTGCTCGGTGTCGTTCTTCACCTCCCACGCGAAGTTCTGCACCTCGGTGAACACCCGGTCCGCGACGAGGTCGTCGACGAAGCGCGGCGTCCAGCCGGGTGCGCGCTCGTGCACGATCGTCAGCACCATCTCCTGGTTCGCGACGACCCAGTCGTAGGCGCGGTCGCAGACCAGGTCGACCAGGCGGCGGTGCGAGCCGTCGGCCAGCACCCGGCCGAGCACCGCACCCACCGGCGGGCCGACCGGCGTGTCCAGCAGCTTGCGGACGACCAGTTGCTCCAGCACGTCCTGCACGTCCTCGTCGCGCAGCACCGTCACCACGCCGCGCGCGGCCGTCGCCAGCTCGGCGGTGACCCGATCGGCGTTGGCCTCCTGGCCGATCCATCCGCCGACCCGTTCGGCCGGCCGCACCCTCGCCAGCTTCTCGCGCACCACGTCCTCGGCGAGGAAGTTCTGCCCGACGAAGTCGCCCAGGCTGTCGCCGATCACGTCCTTCTTGGTCGGGATGAT
>DATMJH010000257.1:0-8102 GCA_035554015.1 Mycobacteriales bacterium | reverse complement strand
GCGCCGATCCGACGGGAGGGCTCCCGACGGGTTCGGCGGCCTCAGCGACCGTCGGGAGCCCTCCCGTCGGATCGGCGCCGGCGACCGTCGGGAGCCCTCCCGTCGGATCGGCGCCGGCGACCGTCGGGAGCCCTCCCGTCGGGTTGGCGGGGGCCGGCTGCCGTCGGGAGCCCTCCCGTCGGTGAGGCGGGACGCCCGCGGTGCCGCTGGGCCGTCCGGGCTACAGCACCGGGCTCCGCGCGCCGACGAGGAGAGCAGTGCCCGAGCGGGCTCGTAGGAGGGGACCGTGGACTTCTCGATCAAGCTGGCGCGAGCGGCTGCCGTCATGACCTGGCTCAGCCTGGTCATCGCGACGTCGGCCGTGCTGCTCATGCACCAGTTCGGGGCGCCCGAGGGCGTGACGATCCACCTCTGGGCCTACCTGGGCTGGCAGGTCTTCGGCATCGCCGCCACCCTGTTCCTGACCTTCCTGCCGACGCTCGCGATGCGCTCGCACGTCGTGCTGGCGAACATCACCGCGTTCCGGGCCCTGCTGCTCACCGCCGACACGGTCTGGGTGACCGCCGGCGCCGCCGTCACCGGTGGCATCAAGGGCCCGTTCTGGCTGCTCTACATCGGCGTCGTGCTGTTCGCCGCCGTGTCGATGCCGGCCTGGCAGTCGGCGCTGTTCGGCGTCGCCGCGAGCGGCGGCCTCGTGCTCGCGACGCTGCTCGCCCACCAGCTCGACGGCTCGAGCGTGGGCCCGCTCGTGCTCGTCGGCGCGATGTTCCCGGTCGCCGCCTGGTTCACCTCGACGCTGTCGTCGGCGGTGTGGGAGCTGCGGGGCAGGGCCCGCGAGGAGCGCAAGGTGCTCGAGGCGCGCGTCAACGAGCTGTCGGAGGTGCTGGCCAGGGCCGCCGACGGCGACCTCGCCGTGAACGTCGAGACGCCCGAGGACGCCCGCCACCTGGCCGTGCTCGGCGACGCGTTCAACCACACCCTGACCAACCTGCGCGAGCTGGTGGGCCAGATCCGGGGCGGCGGCGAGCAGATCGCCGCCAGCGCCGGCGAGCTGCTGGCGACCGCCGAGGAGCACGCCGCCTCCGCGACGCAGCAGTCCAGCGCGGTCTCCGAGACGACGTCGACGATCGAGGAGCTCGCGGCCACCGCCGCGCAGATCGCCGAGACCTCCGAGGCCGTCGCCCGCTACGCCGCCGAGACGCTGCGCTACGCCGAGCAGGGCCGCGCCGCGGTGTCGGCGTCGGTGGAGTCGATGGACGCCATCGCCGAGCGGGTCGACTCCATCGCCGCTCGCGCGCTGTCGCTGGGCGAGAAGAGCCACGAGATCGGCCGGATCCTCGACGTCATCGACGATCTCGCCGACCAGACCAACCTGCTGGCCCTCAACGCGGCCATCGAGGCCGCCCGCGCCGGCGAGCACGGCCGCGGGTTCGCCGTCGTCGCCTCCGAGGTCCGCAAGCTCGCCGAGCGCGCCCAGGAGTCGACCGGCCAGATCCAGGCCATCGTCGGCGAGATCCAGGCCGAGACCAACAGCACGATCATCGCCTCGGAGGAGGGCGCCAAGGAGGTCCGCGAAGGCACCCAGCTCGCCCGCGGCGTCGTCGACGCGCTCGAGCGGATCAGCGGGATGGTCGACGAGACCACGACCGCAGCCAAGGAGATCTCGATCGCCACGCAGCAGCAGCGGTCGGCGTCCGACCAGGTGGTCGCCGCCATGACGCAGGTGTCCGACGTCTCGCGCCAGTACGCGGTCGGCTCGCGCCAGGCGGCCGCGGCCGCGGCGCAGCTCAACGTGCTCGCCGCCGAGCTGCGCTCGTCGATCGCGCAGTTCAAGGTGGCCTGAGGACCGCCATGCCGACCGCTTGGGGGGACGACCCCGAGCTGCTCGCCACCTTCCGGGCGGAGGTCGAGGAGCGGCTCGCCTCGCTCCAGTCCGGGTTGCTCGACCTCGAGCAGCACAGCTCACCGCGCCAGGTGGTGGCCGGGCTGTTCCGCGACGCCCACACCGTCAAGGGCTCGGCCCGGATGCTCGGGCTCGACCACGTGCTGCGCGTCGCGCACAGCATGGAGGACCTGCTCGGCGCCCTGCGCGACGGCCGGCTGACCGTCCGCCGCGACGTCGTCGACCTGCTGCTCGCCTCGTGCGACGCGATCGCCCGGGCGCTGCCGGGCGAGGGCGCGCTCGACGCCGTGGCGCTGCAGCCGCTCGTGGACGCGCTGTCGGCGGCTGGAGAGGGCCGCCAGCCGGTCGCCGTCCCCGCGCTCGCCGCTCGGGTCGCCGACGCCCAGCCCGCCCAGCCGCCCGCTGCGGTGGCCGTGCCCGCGCAGCCGCCCGGCCCGCCGGTGATGTCGTTCGGCGCCGTGACACCGCCCGCGGCCGCGGCTGCGGCGGCACCTGCTGCTGTCGCCCCTGGTGCCGCCGCGCCGCTCGCCACCGCGCCCGCGGCGCCCGCCGGCCAGGCCGTCACGAGCCGCGCCGAGCCTCGTCCGGACGCGCCGGACTCCGCGCCGCGCAACGACTCCGTGCGGGTCGCGGCGTCGAAGGTGTACGACCTGCTCGACGCCGTCGGCGAGGCCGACCTCGGCGCCCGTCGCATCGAGCAGGGCACCGCGGGCCTGCTGCAGGCCGCGGCCGAGCAGGCCCGCTGGGCCTCGACGCTGCGCCAGGCGGCGTCCCGCACCGAGACGCCGCTGCCCGGCGAGGTCGAGCTCGCGCTGCACCGGCTGGCCGGGCTCGGCGAGGAGCTCGCCGGCGCGGTCCGCGACCTGCGCGAGGTCGTCGAGGGCCACCGCGGCGGCATGGCGCTGGTGCGCGACAACGCGATGGGCCTGGCGATGGTGCCGGTGCGGCGCATGTTCGCCGCGCTGCCGCGCATCGTGCGCGACGTCGCGGCAGCCACGGGCAAGGACGTCGCGCTGGTGACGACCGGTGAGGACGTCGAGCTCGACAAGCAGGTGCTCGACGGCGTCGCCGACGCCCTCAAGCACCTCGTCATCAACGCCGTCGACCACGGCTGCGAGCCGGCGCAGGAGCGCCGCGCCGCCGGCAAGCCGCCGCGCGCCACCGTGACCGTGGCCGCGCGCAGCGTCGGCGGCACGGTCGTGCTCGAGGTGTCGGACGACGGCGGCGGCGTCGACGAGGACGCCGTCCGGGCCGCCGCCGTCCGCCAGGGGCTGCTCGCGCCCGACAGCACGGTGGCCGGGCCGGCGCTGCTGTCGCTGCTGTTCACACCGGCGCTGTCCACCAGCAGCACGGTCACCGAGACCTCCGGTCGCGGCGTCGGTCTCGACGTCGTCCGCGACGCCGTCGAGGAACTCGGCGGTGCCGTCGAGGTGCGCAGCGAGCGCGGCACCGGCACCACGTTCGTGCTCACCCTGCCGGTCACGCTCGGCGTCCTGCGGTGCCTGCTCACGCGCGTCGGCGACGAGCGCTACGCCGTGCCGGTGACCGGCGTCGTCGAGTCGGTCTCGCTGCGCCAGGACGGCACGGGCGGCGCGCAGGTGCACGTCATGGCCGGTCGCAGCGTCGTCGTCCGGCACGGGGTGTCCGTGCCGCTGGTCGACCTGGGTGCCGCGCTCGGTCTCGAGCGCCGCGCCGGCGAGACGCCGCGCGCCGCCCTCGTCGTGCGCCACGGCACGACGCAGGTGGCGTGGGCGGTGGACCGGCTGGAGGGCGAGTCGGAGCTCGTCGTGAAGGATCTCGGCCCCTTCCTCGGGCGCGTGCCGCTGGTCGCCGGCGCGACCATCGACGGCGCCGGCACCGTCGTCTGCCTGCTCGACCTGCGCGAGCTCGGCGAGCGGGCCCTGGGCGCCGCGCCGCTCGGTGCCGCGACACCGGTCAACCCCGCTCCGACCGCCCGCGGCTCGACGCCGGCGCGCAAGCCACGCGTGCTCGTCGTCGAGGACAGCGTCGGCGTGCGGGAGCTGGAGCGGGTCATCCTCGAGGGCGCCGGCTACCAGGTCGAGACCGCGGTCGACGGCCTGGACGGCGCCTCGCGGCTGCGCGCCGATCCCGCCGACCTCGTCGTCTCCGACGTCGAGATGCCGGGCATGGACGGCTTCGAGCTGACCCGCACGATCCGCCGCACCAAGGGGTGGGAGAACGTGCCGGTCGTCATCATGACCTCGCGCGGGGAGGAGCATGCCCGGCAGGCCGGCCTCGAGGCCGGCTGCTCGGCCTACCTGCTCAAGAACGAGTTCGACCAGGACGAGCTGGTGCAGACGGTGCGCCGCCTCGTCGGCCGCTAGACCGACCGGAAGGACAGACCCGTGGCGAAGATCGTCATCGCTGACGACAGCCCCACGCTGCGCCGCATCGTGACCAGCGTGCTCACCAGGGACGGGCACGAGGTGGTGCCGTCCGAGGACGGCATCGGCGCGGTGCAGGAGGTGTTCCGGCACCAGCCCGACGCCGTCGTGCTCGACGTGCAGATGCCGCGCGTCTCGGGGTTCATCGCCGCGCGCGTGCTCAAGGACGACTGGCAGACCGCGGACATCCCGGTGGTGATGCTCACCTCGCTCGACGCCGCGAGCGACCGCTACTGGGCCGGCCAGGCCGGCGTCGACCGCTACCTCACCAAGGACTTCGAGGCGCCGGAGCTCGCCGGCACGATCGCGGAGGTGCTCGCGGGCGCCGAGGCGGCGCGCGGCGGGCGGCCCGCCCTCAAGGCCGATCCGGTCGAGCTGTCGGAGGAGGACGTCCTGTCGCGGGTGTGCGACCTGCTCGACCGCAAGCTGTTCGAGAGCTCCGTGGCGCAGTCCGTCACGGCGATCGCGGCGACGGCAGCCGGCCTCGAGGAGTCGGTCGCGTCGCTGCTCGGGGTGCTGCAGCGCTTCGTGTCGTACGACCTCGCGGCGGTGCTGCTCGCCGAGGAGCGCACGGCGTACGTCGCCGTCGGCCAGCCCACCTCGCGGGAGCACTACGACGAGTTCCTGTCCTCGTCGGCCGACGGCTTCGCCGGCTACGGCGGCGAGGCCGTGGACGCCGGCTCGCTGACCACGCGTGTCGCGCAGGCCGGCGGCGTCATCGTCGAGGACCCCGAGGACCTGCCCGCCGGGCCGGAGCAGTCCCGGATGGCGACGTACCTGTCCATGCCGCTGCGCGGGCACGGTGGCCGCGTCGTGGGCGTGCTGGCGCTGTCCAGCGCGCTGCCGAACGCCTTCGGCGAGACGGCGCTGTCCACGCTGAAGCTGGTCGAGCAGCCGGCCGCCATCGTCATCGACAACGCCCGGCTGTCGGGGGCGCGGGCCACGGCCTGATCATCGCGGCGGGCGCGCGCACTACGCTCGCGGCGATGACCAGCGCAGTCGACCCGGTCGAGTACCGGCGCGTCGTCGGGCGCTTCGCCACCGGTGTCACGGTCGTCACCGCGCAGACCGGCGGCGAGCAGCACGCGCTGACGTGCAACTCCTTCACCTCGGTCTCGCTCGAGCCCGTGCTCGTGCTGTTCGCCGTCGAGAAGGCGGCCCGCTTCCACGACGCCGTGCTCGCTGCCGGGCAGTGGGCGGTGTCGGTGCTGGCCGCGGGGCAGGAGCCGCTGTCGCGCCGGTTCGCCGTGCGCGGGCGACCGCTGGAGGACCAGTTCTCCGGCGTCCCGCACGTGCCCGGGCCGCTCACCGGAGCGGCACTGGTCGACGGCGCGCTGGCAGCGCTGGAGTGCCGCACCGTCAGCACGCACGACGCCGGCGACCACACCGTCGTGATGGGGCAGGTGCTCGGCGTGTCCGTGCCCGACCCGGCGGCCTCGCCGCTGCTCTACTACGAGGGCCGCTACCGCGGCCTCGCCAGCGCCTGATCAGGAGACCCGTGGCTCGCCGACGTGTGCTCGTGGTTGCCGGCGCGGTGGTCGTCCTCGGCCTGGCCGGCGCCGCCGTCGCCGCGCGGCACCTCGTCCGCGGGCACGGCCGCGCGGCGTCAGCGTGGGCGGGCTCGACCTGGCCGGGCTCGACCGGTCGGCTGCGGCGCAGCGGATCTCGCAGGGCCTCGCCGGAGCGGCCGGCTCGCCGATCGCGCTCGTGGCCGGGGACGAGGTGCTCACGCTGCGGCCGCAGGACGCCGGCCTGCGGGTCGACGCCGACGCCACCGCCGACGCAGCGCTCGACGCCGGGCTGCTCGACCGGCTGCGTGGGCTGGTCGGTGCCGAGCGCGACGTGGATCCGGTCGTCGCGCTCGACGAGGACCGCGCGCGCCAGGCGGTCGCCGCGGCCGCGAAGGGGTTCGACCGGCCGGCGCGCGAGGGGTCCGTCTCCTTCGAGGAGCTCGAGCCCACGCCGGTCGAGCCGCTCGCCGGACGGCGGGTGGACGTCGACGGCGCGCTGGAGGCGCTGCGCGAGCAGTGGCCGCGGTCGCAGCGCATCGAGGTGCCCGTCGAGGAGCTCGAGGTGCGCACCTCCGCCGAGGACGTCGAGCGCGCCGTCGAGCAGATCGCGGAGCCGGCGGTGTCGGCGCCGGTCGTGCTCGTGGGAGAGAAGGGCGAGCTGGCGATCCCGCCGGAGACGATCGCCGCCGTGCTGCGCATCGAGGTGTCGGACGACGGCGAGCTGGCACCTGTCGTCGACGCCGCCGCGCTGCAGCAGCGCACGCTGCTCGACCGGCGCCGGGTCGAGGACTCCGCGGTCGACGCGACGTTCGACACCAGCAGCGGCACGCCCGTCGTGGTGCCGTCGCGCACCGGCCGCGGCTTCGCGCCCGACGACATGGCGGACGCCGTGGAGGAGCTCGTCGACGACGACGCGCCGCGGCGCAAGCAGGTGCCGTTCTCGACGACGTCGCCGCGCGTCACGACCGAGAAGGCGCGCACGCTCGGCGTGGTCGAGCAGATCAGCACCTACACCTCACGCTTCCCGTGCTGCGCGCCGCGCGTCACGAACATCCGGCGCATCGCCGAGATCGTCGACGGCTACGTCGTGCTGCCCGGCGAGGAGTTCGACCTCAACGGCTACGTCGGCCCGCGGGACCGCGCGCGCGGCTTCGTGCCCGCACCGCAGATCCTGCGAGGAGAGTTCGTCGACGACGTCGGCGGCGGTGTCTCCCAGTTCGCGACGGCCCTGTTCAACGCCTACTTCTTCGCCGGTCTCGAGGACGTCGAGCACACTCCGCACAGCTACTACATCAGCCGCTACCCGCCGGGCCGCGAGGCCACCATCTCGTGGCCGAAGCCGGACCTGGTGTTCCGCAACGACAGCCCGCACGGCGTGCTCATCCGCGCGACGTCCACCGGCACCTCGGTCACCGTGTCGATGTGGGGCACCAAGCGGTACGACATCCGGGCGATCGCCGGTCCGCGCACTCGCATCACCCAGGCCGAGACGCGCTACATCGACCGGCCCGGCTGCATCCCGGGCAAGGGCGGCACCGGCTTCGACATCACCGTCACCCGGGTGTTCGAGCAGGGCGGACGCGAGGTGAAGCGGGAGGAGTTCGACACGCGGTACCTGCCGCAGCCGGAGTTCGTGTGCGGCAGGCCGCCGTCCGCAGCCGCCGCCCCGTCGCCGTCGCCCTCCCCGTCCACGTCTCCCCCCGCCGCGCCCAGCGGGTGAACCGGCGCGGGCGCCCGGTGGGCGCCGGGTGGGCCCCCCGGCCGTCGGGCCGGTGCCCCGCCTCCCTCACACCGGTGACCACTCCTGGCCCGAGGGGGTGTCGCGCACGGCGACGCCGAGCGCGGCCAGCTCGTCGCGCAGCCGGTCGGAGGCCGCGAAGTCCTTGCCCGCTCGCGCTGCGGCGCGCGCCTCGAGCAGGTCCTGCGCGCCCGGTGGCAGCTCGGCGCGCTCGGGTGGCTTGCCGACGTCGCGCACCAGGTCGAGCCCGAGCAGCCGGTCGGCCCAGGCGAAGGTCTCGAACTTCGACCCGGGCGGCTGGTCGGGATCCTTCTCGAGCGTGCGCAGCAGCTGCAGGGCGCGCGGGGTGTCGAGGTCGTCGTCGAAGGCCGCGAGGATTCCGGTCGAGAAGTCGGCGCACATCGGCCTCGAGGGCTCCTCCGCCCACTGCGCCACCAGCCGGCGCCACCGCGACAGGGTCGCGTCGGCCGCGGCGATGGCGTCCCAGGTGAGGTTGGCCTGCTGCCGGTAGCGCATGCCCAGGAACGCCAGCCGCAGCGCGAGCG
>DATMJH010000256.1:0-5254 GCA_035554015.1 Mycobacteriales bacterium | reverse complement strand
GCATCGTCACGACCACCGACCAGAACGCGCTGCTGCCGCTGCTCGAGCTGGGCGTCACGCCCGTCGGCTCGGCCGGGCTGGTCGGCAGCGACGGGTCGCAGACCTTCC
Source organism: Mycobacteriales bacterium (assembly GCA_035554015.1). Taxonomy (GTDB): domain Bacteria; phylum Actinomycetota; class Actinomycetes; order Mycobacteriales; family SCTD01; genus DATLGD01. The sequence continues at coordinate 5,146 of DATMJH010000256.1, read as the reverse complement.
GGCGCACCGAGGGCTTCGACACCGACGGCGTCGCGTTCACCGGCGCCTACGGCGAGCCGAACCTCGAGGCGGTCGCCGCCCTCGAACCGGACCTCATCGTCGGGTACGAGTTCGACGCCGAGTTCTACGACGACCTGTCACGGATCGCCCCGACCGTGCTCGTGCAGATCTTCGACCGGCCGCTCACCGACGCGCTCGAGGAGTTCGCGGCGCTGGTCGGGCGTGAGGAGCGCTCCGCCGAGCTGCACGCCGCCTACGACCGGCGCGTCGCGGCGCTTCGCGAGGCGCTGGACGGGCGCACCGAGACGCTGTCGGTCACGCTCGTGTCGGCCGGTGACCCGGGCACCTTCTACCGCGCCGACACCGGTCAGGCGCTCGGCACGGTGATGACCGACCTGGGGCTGCCCCAGCCGGCCGCCCAGGCTGCGGACAGCGGGGACGACGCGGTCAGCCTCGAGCAGCTGGGCACCCGCGACGCCGACGTCGTGCTCGTCGTCGACTACGGCGGCGAGAACCCCGACCCCGGCACCGAGACGCTGCTGGCCAGCCCGACCTACCAGCGGCTGGCGGCGGTCCGAGCCGGTCAGGCCCACGTCATCGACGGCACTCGGGCCGTCGGGGCCGCCTGGGCCCGGATGGACGCGTTCCTCGACCTGCTCGAGCAGCACCTCGTCGACGCCCGCGACGACGTCGTGCAGGAGGGCTGAGCGCACCTCCCTTCCCGAGCCGTACACCGCACAACACCCACACCGGAAAGGCTTCTCGTGACCCTGTCCCGCCTCACCACCGCGCTGCTCGCGGCGGCCACCGTCGCCTCGCTCGCCGCCTGCTCGGACGACGCCGACGGCGCATCCGCCGACCCGGCCGCTCCGAAGACCCGGACCGTCGAGCACGTCCGCGGCACCACGGAGGTGCCGGCCGAACCCGAGCGCGTCGTCGTGCTCGACACCGGCGAGCTCGACTCCGCCGTCGCGCTCGGCGTCACACCCGTCGGCGCGGTGCGGGCGCCGGTCGACAGCGGGCTGCTGTCGTACCTCGAACCGCAGCTGGACGACGTCGAGCTCGTCGGCGAGATCGGCGAGCCCGACCTCGAGAAGATCGCTGCGCTCGAGCCCGACCTCATCCTCGGCAGCGAGCTGCGCGTCGCCGACTTCTACGACGAGCTGTCGGAGATCGCGCCGACGGTGTTCACCGAGACCGTCGGCGTCGCGTGGAAGGAGAACCTCGAGCTGCACGCGCGCGCCCTCGGCAGGGAGGACGAGGCCGAGCGGCTCCTGCAGAGCTACACCGAGCGCGCCGCCGCGCTCGGCGAGCAGGTCGACGACGGCACCACCGTCTCCGTCGTGCGCTTCGTGCCGGGCGAGATCCGGCTGTACGCGAAGGAGAACTTCCTCGGCACCGTGCTGGCCGACGCCGGCATCGCCCGGCCCGCCCCGCAGGACGTCGAGGAGTTCTCCGTCAACGTCAGCCGGGAGCAGGTCGACAAGGCCGCCGGCGACGTCGTGCTCGTCGGCACCTACGGCGATCCGGCGGAGACCGACGGCCCGGCGGTGCTGGGCGGGCCGCTGTGGGCCAGGGCGACGAGCGGGTCCGAGGTCGTCGAGGTCGACGACGACGTCTTCTTCCTCGGCATCGGGATCGGCGCCGCCGAGCGCGTGCTCGACGAGCTCGAGCAGATCCTCGGCTGACCGGGCGCAGCCCGAAGGAGGTCGTGATGGCACCCGACGACGCCGCGCTGGCCCGCACCTCGCTCGCGTCTGCACGGGCCGGCACGCTGGTCACCTTCGGCCGGCAGGCACGCGGCCACCTGAGCACCCTCGTGCAGGTGGCCGCGTGCCCGGACGGCAACGCGCGCATCGCGCTCGCGCCGGGCTGCCCTGCGCTGAGCCGGCTCACCGCCCGACCACTCGCCGTCCTGCGTGTCGCCCCGGCGTGGTGCGCGCCGGTGGCGTTGCACGGCGGCGTCCGCCGCCTGCCCGGGCGCGACGAGGCGGGTCGGGTGTGCTTCCTGCTGCACGCCGCGCTGGTGCGGCTCGGACGGCCGTGCCGACCCGTCGACGCCGCCGACTACGCCGCCGCGGCGCCGGACCCGCTCCACGCCGAGGCAGCCGGCGTGCTCAGCCATCTCAACGCAGCACACACCGAGCAGCTCGCGGCGTGCCTGCGCGCGCGTGGGCACGCCGCCGCGTTCGTTCAGGCGGCGGGGCTGGACAGCGGCGGGCTCACCGTCGTCGCGGTCTCCACCGCCGGTGCGCAGACCGTGCGGCTCGACTTCCCGTACCCGGTGAGTCGCCTGGCCGAGCTGCCGGGCGGGCTCGCGCCGGTCGTCTCGTCCGGTTGTGTGAGCTGCTGTCGACGGTGACGGGCCGGGTGGTGAGGCGCCGCGCCGACGTCGTCCGCGCGCTCGTCGAGGGCTGAGCCCGTCAGGCTCCCGCGTCGGCGGCCCGCGCCGCCTTCGACAGCGCGGCGACGTACCCCTCCGGGCCCCACGTCAGCCACAGCGCCGTCGGCGGCGAGACGCCGCGGCGCCGAGCGCGAGAGTGCGCCTCAGCCGAGTCGGGCCCGGCGAAGGCGGTCCAGCATCTCGTCCAACGCCCGCAGCTCGCGCGCGGTGAAGCCGGCGAAAGCCTGACGCAGGTTCGCCGCGTGCACCGCAGCCGCCTGCGAAAGCGTCGCCTTCCCCGCCCGGGTGAGCGACGCGTAGGACACCCGCCGGTCGGTCGGGCAGGGCACCCGCTCGACCAGGCCGGCGGCGATCATCCGGTCGACGAGCCGGGTGATGCCACCGGTCGTCAGCGCCACCTGCTGGGCGAGCGCGCCCATGCTGACCTGGCCGCCGTCGGCCCGGGAGATCCGCAGCAGCACCTCGAACATGCTGTGCGAGATGCCGCACTGCTGCTCGAGCGCGCGCCCCAGCTGCTGACCGAGCGAGCTGTGCACCTCCACCAGCCGCCCGAAGGTCGTGATCAGCGCGTCGTCAGCCGCGGCCGTCGTCGTCATCCCATTACCTTAGCAGTCAGAGGTTGACATGGAATGGATTCCACGTAGTCTGAGTTCACAACATCTGACCGATCAACTGATTGAGGAGGCACCCATGCGCATCGCTGTCATCGGGGCCGGCAACGTCGGGGGCGCCCTGGCCGCGGCCGCGACCAGGGCCGGGCACCACGTCGTCCTGTCGGCGAGCGACCCGGCCAACGCCCGGCAGGTCGCCCAGCGGACCGGGGCCGGCGCAGCTGCCGGCAACGCCGAGGCCGTGCAGGGAGCCGACGCCGTCGTGCTGGCCGTCCCGCACGGCGCGGTCGCCGGCGTCGTCACCGAGCTGGGTACGGCGCTGGCCGGCATGATCGTGGTGGACGCCACCAACCCGCTCAACGAGAGCTACAGCGACCTGACCACCACCGTCGAGTCCGCCGCCGAACGGCTGCAGGAGCGGGCGCCGGAGGCCAGGGTCGTCAAGGCCCTGAACACCGTGTTCGCCTCCCGCTACGCGAACCCGAGCGAGGGCGGCCAGCCGCTCACGGCGCTGCTCGCCGGTGACGACGCCGACGCCAAGGCCACCGTGTCGCAGCTCGTCGAGTCCCTCGGCTTCCGGCCGGTCGACGCCGGCAGCCTGCGGATGGCCCGGTCGCTGGAGGAGATGGCCTTCCTCAACATTCGCCTGAACGCCGCCAACGGGTGGACGTGGCAGAGCCACTTCCCGCTCGTCGGCCCTACCGCAGCCTAGGAGCGTCATGACGACCGTGAACCCCGTCCGGCTCAACCACGCGGTGCTGTTCGTCGCCGACCTCGAACGCGCCGAGCGCTTCTACACCGACGTCATCGGCATGGAGGTCACCGCCCGAGAGCCCCGGGCCAACGCCGCGTTCCTGCGGCTGCCGCGCTCGGGCAACCACCACGACCTGGGCCTGTTCGGCGTCGGCACGTCCGCACCGCCCAAGCGGCGCGGCGGCATCGGGCTGTACCACCTGGCGTGGCAGGTCGACACGATCGACGAGCTCGCCGAGGCACGGGGCGTGCTCGCGCTCGCCGGCGCGCTGACCGGTGAGAGCAGCCACGGGGCGACCAAGAGCCTGTACGGCGCCGACCCCGACGGCAACGAGTTCGAGGTCATGTGGATGCTGCCGCGCGAGGCCTGGGGCGAGTACGAGAACGCCGCCCCCGTCGACCGGCTCGACCTGCAGGCCGAGCTCGCCCGCTGGAGCGGTGTGCGCACCGCCGGGCAGATCGTCCCCCACCCGGCCGGCCCGTGACCGGCCTCCCGGCGCAGGTCGGGGCACCCGTCGCAGCGCCCGTCGCAGCGCCCGTCGTGGCGACCGCCGGGTCGACCGACCCGGCAGCGCCACTGGTCGTGCTGCTGCACGGGCGGGGCAGCAGCGAGCGGGACATCATCGGCCTCGTCGACGACCTGCCGCCCGGACCGGCGTACGCAGCCGTGCGAGCGCCGATCGCCGAGGGCGGCGGCTACGCCTGGTTCGCCAACCGCGGCATCGGCCGCCCGGTCGCCGAGTCGCTGCGCGCGACGATGGACTGGTTCCGCGGCTGGCTCGACGCCGTCGCGCCGGCCGGTCGGCCGGTGGTGCTGGTCGGGTTCAGCGGCGGCGCGGCGTTCGCCGGGGGGCTGCTGCTCGACGACCCCGACCGCTACGCCGGCGGGGCGATCCTCTACGGCACCCTGCCGTTCGACGCGGGCGTCCCCACCACGCCGGCGCGGCTGGCCGGCGTGCCGGTCGTCGTGGCACAGGGCGAGGGGGACACCGTCATCCCGCGCGAGCTGCTCGACCGGACTTGGGACTACCTGCTCGGTGAGTCCGGCGCCCCGACCACCGCCCGGCGCGACGCGGTCGGGCACGTCATCGCGCCCGAGGCCCTCGCGACGGTGGGCGGCTGGCTCGCCGAGCGGCTCGGCTACCTCGCCCGGCACGGACGACCGGCGCCGGAACCGGCGAGCTGGCCGACCCTGCCCGGCGGCGTCCTGCCGGGACGCACCGGTCCGCGCCCCACCGTCAGCGACCGGATCCCGCAGCAGCAGCTCAACGACAACGCACCACCCGAGCTGCAGGAGCAGCTCGTCGAGCGGATCGCCGCGCTGCCCGGCGTCACCACTGCCGGGTCGGCGATCTCCGTGCCGGGCAGCGCGGCGATC
>DATMJH010000255.1:0-3301 GCA_035554015.1 Mycobacteriales bacterium | reverse complement strand
GTGCAGGGCCACCTCGCGGTCGAGCGCGCGCACCGCGGTGACGACCTGCTCGACCGCGAGGTGGCCCTGCACGGCGACCTCGCGGACCTCGAAGCGCACCGCGGGCCAGCGGCGGCGGGCGTTCTCGAGCACGTCGCGCTGCGCCGCGCTGGCCCGACCGGTGACCAGACCGACGGCGGTCGGGAGGAACGGCAGCGGGCGCTTGCGGTCGGCGTCGAACAGGCCCTCGCTGCCCAGGACGCGCTTGAGGTGCTCGATGCGGGCCAGCAGCTCACCGACGCCGACCGGCCGGATCTCGGTGGCGACCAGGCTGAGCGAGCCGCGGCCGATGTACAGCTCGGGCTTGCCGTGCACGACGACGCGCGCGCCCTCGGTGAGCGGCGGCGCGACGGCGTCGCACACGCCGCGCGCGCAGGTGACGGACAGGCTGACGTCGGCCACCGGGTCGCGCAGCGTCAGGAACACCGTGCCGGGCCGCAGGTTCAGCTGGGTGACCTGACCCTCGACCCAGACACGGCCGAGGCGCGACACCCACTCCGCGATCGAGCGGGCGACCGTGCGCACCGGCAGCGGCTGCTCGGCGCTGTTGGCCAGTCGCACCCGGCCAGCGTAGGGACCGCTCAGGAGCTGCTGCTCGGGTTCGTGCCCGGCGAGCCGGTCGTGCGCGGCTGGGCCGGGTTGGTCGGCACGCCCTGCGACGGCGGGTTCTGCGCCGGGCCGCCGGTCGCCGGCGTCACCTTCGAGCCGCCCTTGGCCGCTGCGGCCTTCTCCGGCGCGGCGACGGCCGTCGGGTCGCCGCCGCTCGGGGTGGCCGACGGGTCGGTGGCGAGCTTGGCGATGCGGTTGTCGAGCATCGTGACGACGGGCAGCCGGTTGGCGTGCGCCTTCTCGTAGTCGCGCACCTGCACCAGCTCGTCGACCGTCAGGCTGCGCAGCCGGCCGCGCAGCGACCCGAGCGTCATGTGGTCGTAGTCCGGCAGCGGCAGCGCGTCGTGGTCGGTGACCTGCGGCGCGTCCACCTTCTCGACGACCTCCTCGACCGTCTCGACGACGTCGGCCGGCGCGGCGCTGTCGACGCGGGGATCCTCGGCGGCGGGCGCCTTGGGCGTGGCCTCGCCCTTGGGCTGCTGCTCCTCGGGCAGGTCCTCGGCAGCGGTCGCCTTGTCCGCGGCCTTCTCGGCCTTGTCGGCCGTCTTCTCGACGGTCGTGGCCGTCTTCTTCACCGCCTTCGCCGCGGCTCTCTCGGCGGTCCTCGCGGCGCCGGCCGTCTTCCTGGCCGCCTTGTCGGCGGTGTCCGGGGTCTTCTCGGCCGCCGTGCTGGCGGTCTCGCCGGCCTTCTTGGCCGCTTTCTTCGCGGTCGTGGCGCTGGCCTTCGCCGCCGTCTTCTTCCCCGTCTTCGCCGCCGTCTTCGCCGCCTGCTCGGCGTCGTCCGCGGCCTCCCCGGCCCGCGAGGCGACCCGCGCGGTCAGGTCCGACACCGAGCCGGTGCCGCCGACCCGCGCCCGCGCGGTGCCGGCGGTGCGCGACGCGACCCGGGCCACCGCCTCGCCGGCGTCCTCGAGGGCGTCCTCGACGGCGTCGTACGGCCGAGCCAGCGGCGTGCCCTTCAGCCGGTCCTCGAGGCGATCCTCGAGCTCGTCAAAGGACGCGCCGCGCAGCCGGGCGAGCAGCCGCTCACCGCGGTCGGCGAGCTCGTCGTACTCGCGGCGGGCGTGGTCGAGACCGGCCAGGGTGGAGCTCAGCGCGAGGATCGGCAGCTGCGCGGCCCGGCCGGGCAGCCGGCGCACGCCGTCGAGGACGGCGGGGACCAGGCCGAGCACGGCGGCGACGGGGGTCGGGACGAGACCTGGCATGCGGTTCCTCCGGCGAGGTGAGCGGCGATGGGTCGAGCCTGCCCGACGGCTCCACCGCCCACACGCGGACCCCCGTCACACCGGCGTTGGCGGGCGCACGGCGGGCGCACGGACGGCGCACGGACGGCGCACGGACGGCGCACGGCGGCGTCCGCACCTACCATGACAGGCATGACGGCGACCCCGCAGGCCTCGACGGACGCCGCCTCGGGCACGGCTGAGCGGCGCGTCCTGCTCGCCCGCCCGCGCGGCTACTGCGCCGGCGTCGACCGCGCCGTCATCACGGTCGAGAAGGCGCTGGAGCTCTACGGCGCGCCCGTGTACGTGCGCAAGCAGATCGTGCACAACGCCCACGTGGTGCGCACCCTCGAGGCGAAGGGGGCGGTCTTCGTCGAGGAGACCGAGCAGGTGCCCGAGGGCGCCACCGTCGTGTTCTCGGCACACGGCGTCGCGCCGACCGTGCACGAGGAGGCGCAGCGACGCTCGCTCAAGACGATCGACGCCACCTGCCCGCTCGTGACGAAGGTGCACCTCGAGGCCCGCCGGTTCGCCAGGGAGGACCTCGACATCGTGCTGATCGGGCACGAGGGGCACGAGGAGGTCATCGGGACCACCGGCCAGGCGCCCGAGCGCATCCACCTGGTCGACGGGCCCGAGGAGGCCGCGCAGGTCGAGGTGCGCGACCCGGCCAAGGTCGCCTACCTGTCGCAGACGACGCTCTCGGTCGACGAGACGAACGTGACCATCGACGCGCTGCGCGAGCGCTTCCCGCTGCTGCAGGGCCCGCCGTCGGACGACATCTGCTACGCGACGCAGAACCGGCAGGTGGCGGTCAAGGAGATCGCGGCGCAGTCGGAGCTGGTGCTCGTCGTCGGCTCGCGCAACTCCTCGAACTCGGTGCGCCTCGTCGAGGTCGCGCTGGATGCCGGTGCCGACGCCGCGTACCTCGTCGACGACGCCTCGGACATCGACCCGGCGTGGCTCGACGGCGTCCGCACGGTCGGGGTGACCAGTGGTGCGTCCGTACCGGAGGAGCTCGTCGCGAACGTCCTGGGCTGGCTCGCCGAGCGCGGCTACGGCTCGGTCGAGGAGGTCGAGTCGGCGCGCGAGTCGCTGCTGTTCGCACTGCCGCCCGAGCTGCGGCGCGACCTCAAGGCCGCGGGCGTCGCGGAGGGCTGAGGGGCGTCAGTAGGGACCGGCCTGGACCGGCTCGGCGGACCGGACCGGCTCAGCTGCCGCGACGGGCGCGCAGGTGGCGCGCCAGCGCGACGACGACCGCGGCGCCGGTCGCGGTGAGCAGCACGGGCGCGCCCAGCACCAGCGCGTTGACCAGCTCGAGGGCCTGCTGGCCGAGGAACGAGCCGGCGGCACCGGTCTTCTCGACCGCGCCACCGAGCAGCGCCAGCGCCACGTAGACCAGTGGCGGCGCCACGACGGCCGCGACGAGG
>DATMJH010000254.1:0-2619 GCA_035554015.1 Mycobacteriales bacterium | reverse complement strand
AAACTCCTGCTAATAGTCATTTCTCCAACTCAGAGAAAAGTGGGAAATCTGGCTGGGGGCCGGGCGGTCGCAGGTTCAAATCCTGTCTCCCCGACTCGAGAGAAGACGTGCTTTTGGACCCGCCGGCACCTCGTGGGAGTCGACCGGCGAGGGTGTGCAGTCGAAGAAAGCCCCGCATCGGGGAAGCCTCCGCTCCCGCGACCGCGACAACGAGTAGCGGGCGCCGCGCGCGCCGCAGCGGCGCGCAACGGCCGCGTCCTCGACCGGCTCGATTTGTGCTGGTTGCCGCCGACGGTGTCGCTCCTTCGCCGTGGAACGCTCGCGCGCCCCGATCCCCGTCAGATCCGGCACCGCCGCGCCGCGCTCGGCTGCGGCGGCGCTCAGTCCTCCCGGCCCGTCCGGTCGGGTGCGGCGCTCGGCTGCTCCGCCGTCGGGTCGGCAGCGTTCGCGGGCTCGCGGTGTGCCAGCGCCGCCGCGAGCTCGGTTCGCGACCGGACGCCGAGCTTGCGGTAGATGCAGGTCAGCTGGGACTCGACGGTCTTCGGGCTGACGAAGAGCTTCGCGGCGACCTCGCGGTTGCGCAGCCCGGCGGCCACGAGGCGGGCCACGTGCTCCTCGGCCAGGGTCAGCTTTCCGCCCTCGGCGTAGCCGGTGCGGATGGCGCCGAGCCGCTCGAGCCCGGCGGCGGCCCGTTGCGCCCATCCGCGGGCTCCGAGCCCGTCGAACGTCGCCCGAGCCTCCTGCAGCGCCGAGGCGGCGGGGCCCCGATGGCGGCCGCGGCGGTGCAGGCCGCCGGCGACCAGCAGGGTTCTGGCACGCTCGAACGGCATGCCGACCTCGGCGAACAGGTCGACCGACCGCACGATGTGCTCGACCGCCTCGTCGACCGCTCCCGAGTCGCCGGCGAGCAGCGCGCGGCAGCGGTGCGCGGCGGCCCATCCGGACCGCCGACCGGTGGCGCGGCAGCGGCCCTCGAACCACTCGAGGACCTCCGCGGCCGTCGCGGCCTCGCCGAGTGCGACCAGCGCCTCGACCTCGTCGGGCACCCAGCGCAGGAACGCCGGATCGGTGGGCGGGATGGCGTCCAGGTCGGCCACCAGCGGACCGGCGACCGAGTGCACGCCGACGGGATCGCCGCGGCAGGTCTCGAGCAGCACGGCCGCGTCGGTGGCGGCCATCGCCGCGATGCCGCCGAGTTCCCGTGCCGCCGCGCTCGCCTCGGCCACGTCGGCTCGGGCGGCCTCGAGCCGCCCCCGCAGCGCGTGCACGCGCGCGCGCAAGCCCGTGCACATGGCAACCGCCATGCCCGCGCGGAAGCGGGATCCCTCCACCGCCTCGTCGGCGAGCCGCTCGGCGACCTCCCAGCGGCCGCCGAGCACCTCCAGATCGGCGATCTGCCATGCCAGCAGGGGCAGCTTTGCGACCGCGGCGCGTGCCTCGGCCAGCTCGTAGAGGTCGGTCAGCACCGACCTGGCCCGGTCGAGCTGGTCGCCCCACTTGAGCACCGCGGCGGCCTGCATCCGCGGCTCGACCGCGAACGGCTCGGGCAGATCGGCGCCCGACAGACACAGCTCGACGAGCTCCGTCCGCACGCCGTGGCCGGCCCACAACGACGCCCATCCCAGCGGCGCCGCCGCGGCACGCTCCAGCGCCACGTCCCCGGCGGCCCGTGCCGCGGCGATCGCGGCCTCACCGTGGGTCTCCGCGGCTCCGTAGTCGCCGCGGGCGATCAGCGTGTAGGCGAGCTCGGTTTCCAGCCGTGCCCGCAGGCCGTGCTCGTGCTCGTCGAGCTCTGCGAGGGCTGCGGACAGCAGCCCTCTGCTGCGCTCGAAGCTGCCCTCGTAGTAGCGCACGCTCCCCAGGCGGCAGATCGCCTCGAGCCGCTCGCCGCGCGTCGGGTCGTCGTCGAGCACCTGCGCGAGCAGCGTCCGCGACCGGGTCGGATTCGCCGCCTCGTACTGGTACGCCGCCGCGGCGAGCCGGCGTTGGTTGCGCGGCTCGGACACCGGGGTCAGCGCCAGGGCCCGCTCGGCCAGCTGCGCAGCCACGTTGCGCGCTCCGCGGTCCCACGCATGTCGGACGCCGGCGTCGAGCGCGGCAGCCACCTCGGGATCCGACCCGGCCACCGACTGGGCCAGGTGGCGAGCCCGCTCGGCGGCATCGTCGACGAGCGAAGCCAGCCGGGCGTGCACCGTACGGCGAGCGCTGGGCAGCGCCGCGTCGTACACCGCCGAGCGCAGCAGCGGGTGCGTGAACCGGATGGCGGTTCCCTCGAGCGCGATGACGCCGGCGTCCTCGGCCGCTGCCGCGCCGCTCGCTGCCCACGTCGGAGATTCCGTCGCCGCCAGCAGCAGCTCGACCGACGGCTGTGCCAGCGCCGCGACCACGAGACAGGCCGTGGCTGCAGCAGGATCCAGGGCTGCGATCCGTTCGGCGACCAGATCGTGGAGCCGGTCGGGCAGGGGCAGGGCGACCGTCGGATCGTCCAGCTCTCCCCTGGCGGCCAGGACCCTGGTCAGCTCCAGCGCGTAGAACGGATTGCCATCGGTGGCCTCGGCGATGCGCACGAGCAGCGGCCGTGACACCGCCACCCCAAGGCGTGTCGACAGCAGCTCGCGC
>DATMJH010000253.1:0-8248 GCA_035554015.1 Mycobacteriales bacterium | reverse complement strand
GTGGTGCTCACCCCCGACGGCGAGCAGCTGGCCGACCTGGTCGGCCACGGCACCCGGTACGTCGTCGCGCGGGGCGGGCGCGGGGGCCTCGGCAACGCCAGCCTCGCCACGGCCAGGCGCAAGGCGCCCGGTTTCGCGCTGCTCGGCGAGCCGGGTGAGGTGCGCGACGTCGTCCTCGAGCTCAAGAGCGTTGCGGACGTCGCGCTGGTCGGGTTCCCGAGCGCCGGCAAGTCCTCGCTCATCGCAGCGCTGTCCGCCGCCAGACCGAAGATCGCCGACTACCCGTTCACGACGCTGGTGCCGAACCTCGGCGTCGTGCAGGCCGGGGACGTGCGCTTCACGGTCGCCGACGTCCCCGGGCTGATCCCCGGCGCCAGCGAGGGAAGGGGCCTGGGCCTGGAGTTCCTGCGGCACGTGGAGCGCTGCGCGGTGCTGGTGCACGTGCTCGACTGCGCGACGCTCGAGCCCGGCCGCGACCCGGTGAGCGACCTGGAGGCCATCGAGCGCGAGCTCGAGCAGTACAAGGACGACGCCGCCCGGCTGACCTCGCGGCCGCGGCTGGTCGCGCTCAACAAGGTGGACGTGCCCGAGGCGCAGGACCTCGCCGACCTCGTGCGAGAAGAGCTGCAGGACAGAGGGTTCGAGGTTTACGACATCTCGGCCGCCAGCCACGCCGGCCTGAAGGAGCTGTCGTTCGCGCTGGCCCGCCTGGTGCAGCAGGACCGCGCCACGCGGCCGGTGGAGGAGGCCACCCGGATCGTGCTGCGACCGAGGGCCGTCGACGACGCGGGGTTCACGGTCGAGCGGACGGCTGACGGCTTCACCGTGCGCGGCGCGAAGCCCGAGCGCTGGGTCGTGCAGACCGACTTCGGCAACGAGGAGGCCGTGGGCTACCTGGCCGACCGGCTGGCCCGGCTCGGTGTCGAGGACGCGCTCGCCAAGGCGGGCGCGGAGCCCGGTGTCGCGGTCACCATCGGCGAGGTCGTCTTCGACTGGCAGCCGACCCAGCAGCAGCAGTTCGCCAGCGGCATGCGCGGGCAGGACGCGCGCCTGGAGGACGACCGCCGGGTGTCCGCCGACGAGCGCCGGCTGCTCAAGGACCTGCGCCGCGCCGAGCGCATGGGGCTCGACGTCGAGGAGCTCGAGGCCGAGCTGGCGGCCGCGCGGGGGCGGCGCCCGCAGGACGGCGTCGGGGAGGACGGCGCGTGACCCGGCAGGCCGTCGCCTCGGCGCAGCGGCTGGTCGTCAAGGTCGGCAGCTCGTCGCTCACGACGGCCGAGGGCGGCCTCGACCCGCTGCGCCTGGACGCGCTCGTCGACGCGCTCGCGCAGCGGTCCGGTGAGCTGCTCCTCGTCTCCTCCGGCGCCATCGCCGCGGGGCTGGCGCCGCTCGCGCTCCGCCGGCGACCGCGCGACCTCGCCACCCAGCAGGCCGCTGCATCGGTCGGCCAGGCCGAGCTGGTGCACCGCTACGCACTGGCGTTCGCGCGGCACGGCCGCACCGTGGGCCAGGTGCTGCTCACCGCCGACGACGTCGTCCGGCGCTCGCACTACCGCAACGCCCAGCGCACCCTCGAGCGGCTGCTGGCGCTCGGCGTCGTCCCGGTCGTGAACGAGAACGACACCGTCGCCAACGACGAGATCCGGTTCGGCGACAACGACCGGCTCGCCGCGCTCGTCGCGCACCTGGTGCGCGCCGACGCGCTCGTGCTCCTGTCCGACGTCGACGGGCTGTACGACGGCGACCCCCGCCGGCCCGGGGCGCGCAAGCTCGACGAGGTCCGTGGCACGCAGGACCTCGACGGCGTGCGGGTGGGCGGCGCCGGGGCGGCCGGCGTCGGCCGGGGCGGGATGGCGAGCAAGGTGCAGGCGGCGGCGATGGCCACCGGCGCGGGCGTGCCGGTGCTGCTCGCCGCGGCCGCCGACGTCGGTGCCGCGCTGCGCGGCGAGGGCGGCACGCTGTTCGCGCCGACCGGCACCCGCGCGCCGGGGCGGCTGCTGTGGCTGGCGCACGCGTCGACACCGCGCGGCCGGCTGGTGCTCGACGACGGCGCGGTGCACGCCGTCTGCCGCCGGCGGACCTCGCTGCTGCCTGCGGGCGTGACCGGAGTCGAGGGCGACTTCCAGGCCGGTGACCCGGTCGAGCTCGTGGACGGCACCGGCGCGGCGGTGGCGCGTGGCCTCGTCGCCTACGACGCCACCGAGCTGCCGGCGCTGCTCGGCCGGTCGACCCGCGAGCTCGGCCTGCGCGAGGTGGTGCACCGCGACGACCTCGTGGTGCTGCCCCGGCGTGATGAACGGCGTCCTGCGGGGTAGGCGCCCTGCCATGCCCACCGTCTGGCTCGTCCCCGCTGGTACCGACTCCGCCGACTCCGCCACCGACGGCGACTACCTGCTGCGCCCGGCCGGCCGCGACGCGGGTGCCGGCCTCTACGAGGTCGGCACGCAGAGCGGTGGCTGCACGTGGATCGGCACCCTTTCCTCCGACCTGCTCCCGCCGCTGCCCGACGTCGACGCGCCGCAGGAGGCGCCGGAGCAGGCCACGGTGCTCGCCGCCGCGCAGGGCGTCGAGAGCGCCCAGGCGCACCGCGGCGGCTGACCGCCCGTACGTCCGCGTCCTGACACACACCACCCGCGCGTCCGGTCGAACGCAGGCGCCGGCGTCCGTTGCGGGCGTCCGCAGGCGCCGGCGCCGGCGGTGTGCCAGGACGCGGACGCAGGGGGTGGGGCGCGCCTACCATCTGAGGACATGAGCGAGGTCCTCGAGGCAGCCCGGCGCGCGAAGTCGGCCGCGGCGGCGCTGGCGCCGCTGCCGCGCGAGGCCAAGGACGCCGCGCTGCTCGCCATGGCCGACGCGCTGCTCGGTGCCACCGACGCCGTGCTCGCCGCCAACGCCGACGACGTCGCGGCGGGCCGGCAGGCGGGCACCAGCGAGGCGCTGCTCGACCGGCTGGCCCTCACGCCGTCGCGTGTCGAGGCGATGGCCGACGGGCTGCGGCACGTCGCGACGCTGCCCGACCCGGTCGGTGAGGTGGTGCGCGGGTCCGCGCTGCCGAACGGCCTGGAGCTGCGCCAGGTGCGCGTGCCCCTGGGCGTCGTCGGCATCGTCTACGAGGCGCGTCCGAACGTGACCGCCGACGCCGCCGGTCTGTGCGTCAAGAGCGGCAACGCCGTGCTGCTGCGCGGCTCCGGCTCGGCCTTCCGCTCGAACACCGCCCTGGTCGACGTGCTCGCGCGGGCCGCGACCGACGCCGGTCTGCCCGAGCACGCCGTGCAGCTGGTGCCGGGTACGGACCGCTCGAGCGTCAAGGAGCTGATGCGGGCGCGCGGCCTGGTCGACGTCCTCATCCCGCGCGGCGGCGCGTCGCTCATCGAGTCGGTCGTCACCGAGTCGCAGGTGCCGGTCATCGAGACCGGCGTCGGCAACTGCACCGTCTACGTCGACGCCGACGCCGACCTGGACATGGCGGTCGACATCGTCGTCGACTCCAAGACCAGCCGCCCGTCGGTGTGCAACGCCGCCGAGACGCTGCTCGTCCACTCCGCCGTCGCACCGGAGTTCCTGCCGCGCATCGCGGCCGCGCTGCGCGACCGCGGCGTCGTGCTGCACGGCGACGAGCGCACCCGCCACTACGACGCCGCCGCGGTCCCGGCGACCGAGGAGGACTGGGCCGCCGAGTACCTCTCGCTCGACATCGCCGTCGGGGTCGTCGACAGCCTGGACGACGCCGTCGCGCACATCCGGCGGTGGGGGAGCGGGCACACCGAGGCGATCGTCACGCGCGACCTCGCGGCGTCGCGCCGGTTCGTGCGGTCGCTCGACAGCGCCGCGGTCATGGTGAACGCCTCCACGCGCTTCACCGACGGCGGGCAGTTCGGCTTCGGCGCCGAGATCGGCATCTCGACGCAGAAGCTGCACGCGCGCGGCCCGATGGGGCTGACCGAGCTGACGAGCACCACGTGGGTCGTGCACGGGGACGGGCACGTCCGCGGCTGATTGCGGCGGCTGGCGGCGGTCCGCTTCGCGTTTCGAGGGCTGTCGAACCGGCTGAAACCGGACGCCGCGCCTGCTCCGTTCGGGTGATTCCAGACGGCCCATTCGGACCATGTCTCATGGCCCTTGTGGACCAGTACCCCTGTCTGGCACGATCCCGGCGCCCAGCTGTTGATCACGGCTGGACACCGGACTGGTCCCGAGGGGGGATTCCGTGAGAACCGCGGCCCGCATCGTCATCGCACTGCTCGTCGCCATGGCCACGGCGCTCGTCGCGCCGCCCGCCAGCGCGCACGACCCGGAGGAGCACGGCGACCACGCCGGCCCCGGCTCGACGGGTCCCGACCAGCACAGCCAGAACATGAAGCTGCAGTCGAACCTCCCGAAGTCGGCGGGCACGACGACCCAGTCCGACCTGGCCTTCTGGGGCCGCTACGCCTACGCCGGCAACTACCAGGGCTTCCGGGTGATCGACGTCTCCGACCCCGAGGCACCCGTCGTCGTCACCGACTTCCGGTGCAACGGCGCGCAGAGCGACCTGTCGGTGTACGGGAACCTGCTGTTCCAGTCGGTCGACCAGCCTCAGAACCACGGCGGGTGCGACAGCACCAACGTCGGCGTCACGGCGGCCACACCCGGCATGTTCGAGGGCATCCGGGTCTTCGACGTGTCGAACCCGGCCGCGCCGGTGCACCTGACGTCGATCCGCACCGACTGCGGCTCGCACACGCACACGCTCGTGCCGGACGCGGCGAACGGACGGGCGCTGCTGTACGTGTCGTCCTACCCGCTGGGCGGGGCGGCTCTCGGGCCGAACTGCATGCGCCAGGAGGACGGGGGCGGACACAGCAAGATCTCGATCGTCCACGTCCCGCTGGCCGATCCGACGGCCGCGACCGTGTCGGCGTACCACCTGGACGACGCGACCGAGTGGGCCACCTACCTGGGGCAGTTCACGCTGCGGGCCTGCCACGACGTCAGCGTCTTCACCGAGCTCAAGCTCGCGGCGGCCGCCTGCATGTCCGAGGCGCAGCTGTGGGACATCTCCAACCCGGCCGCTCCGGTGCTGAGGTGGCGCTACGACAACCCGGCGGTCCAGCCGGCCAACATCGACCTGTTCCACTCCGCGACGTTCAGCTGGGACGGCCGGATCGTCGCCTTCGGTGACGAGTCGGGTGGCGGCGGGGCGGCCCGGTGCACCGACCCGAACGACGATCGGGGACGCATCTGGTTCGTCGACACGACCACCGGTCAGGAGCTGGGCAGCTACAAGGTGCCTCGCGCCGAGACTGGGACGTGCACGATGCACAACTTCAACTTCGTCCCGCTCCGCGGCCGCAACGTGCTGGTCTCCTCGGCGTACACCGCCGGCACCACCGTCGTCGACGTCGACAAGCTGCTCGCCGGCGCGTCCGCGGCCGATGCGGAGGTCGGCTACTACAAGCCGTCGGGCGGTAACACCTGGTCGAGCTACTGGTACAACGGCCGGATCTACGCGAACGACATCGCCCGCGGCCTGGACATCTTCCTGCTGAGCGACAAGGCCCGCGCCGGCGCGCGGAAGCTGCCCTACCTCAACCCGCAGACCCAGGAGTCGGTCCTGCGCTGACGTCGGCGGGCACGCCCGCCGGGTCCGGCACCGGCAACGGTGCCGTCGACCCGCGGCTCCGCCCATCCACCGCTGCAAGGGGGAACACCGTGAGACGCACAACTCGAGGCATCCTGGTCGTGATCGCCGCGATGGCGATGGCGGCCGTACCCGGGGCGGCGAGCGCCCACCCGGACGACGACTTCGACCACGACGACCGGCCGGGCGAGGCCGGCAGCTACACGAGCCGCGAGAGCACCAGCAACATCCACGCGATGGGCCACAGCGAGCACCCGGCGCAGTTCTTCGGGGTGCCCGCTGCCCAGCGGCAGATCAGCTCCGACCTCGCGTTCTGGGGCGACTACGCGATCCAGGGCAACTACGACGGCTTCCGGATCATCGACATCTCGGCGCCCGGCAACCCGAAGCTCGTGAGCCACCCGCGCTGCAACGGCGACCAGGGCGACATCGTCGTCTGGGAGAACATCGTCGTCCGCTCGTGGAACTCCAAGGTCAGCGCCGAGCGGTCGTGCCTGGGCCAGCCGGTCCCTGCCGGGTGGGAGGGGGTGCACGTCTTCGACATCGCCGATCCCGCGAACCCGACGCTGCGCGCTGCGGTCGAGATGCCGTGCGGGTCGCACACGGTCACGCTGGCCGGGATCTCCGGCGGGAACCTGATCGTCTACAGCAACAACTCCAGCAGCTTCGGCTGTGGCACCACGAGCGACGTGGCCACGCAGAACGCGGTCGGTGACTTCATGGACGTCATCGCGGTGCCGCTGTCCGACCCGTCGGGTGCCACTCTGCTGCATCGCGAGCCGCTCGCCGGCCCGACGACGAACGTCCGTACCGGCTGCCACGACGTCGGGGTGATCCTCGGCAGCGTCAACAAGGCCGCGTGTGCCAGCGCCGACACCATCAACGTCTTCGACATCGGCGCGAACGACACGCCCGGCGGCAGCCTCGAGGACCCCGTGCTGCTCCACACGATCAGCGAGCCCGGCGTGGGGCAGGCGGGCACGAACGGCCGCTGGCACTCGGCGGCCTTCACGTGGGACGGCGCGGTCATCGCGGCCGGGTGGGAGCCCGGCGGCGGTGCGGAGGCCGAGTGCGAGTCGACCGACCCCGACGTGGACAAGAGCATGTTCTTCTACGACGCCGCCACCGGCGCCAAGCTCGGGCAGTGGGTGCTGCCCCGGGGTCAGGACGGCGAGGCCGAGAACTGCACGATCCACAACTTCAACGTGGTGCCGCTGCGCAGCGGGCGGTACGTCGCCGTCGGCGGCCACTACCAGGCGGGTACGTGGGCGATCGACTTCACCGACCCCGCGAACGCGGTGACGGTGGCCTACTCGGACCCCGACGTCATCACGCCGGCGAACCTCGGCGGGGCCTGGTCGACCTACCAGTACAACGGCTTCGCGTACGAGTCGGAGATCCAGACCGGCCTGAACGTGTTCCGGATCAGTGACCGGGCGCTGGCGGGTGAGGTGCGGTTGCCGTACCTAAACCCGCAGACGGTCGACCCGGCGCTGCTCCCGCGCGGGCGCCGCTGACGTGACCGGGACCCGGCGGGGCGCGCTGCCCCGCCGGCTCCCGACGCGGCGCAGTCCGGTGACGAGCTGACGTCGCAGCGCCACGTCAGCCTGAGCCACGGGCGCGGGGGTCAGCAGGAGTTCGCCTCTCCCTCGTCGGCCACGTGCGCGATGACCGCCGCGTAGTCCTCGCCCGCGTGCCCGGCGGCCAGCGCCTCGCGCACGTGGTCGAGCGCCGCGCGGGTGACCGACAGCTGCGTGCCGTCGCCGCTGCCCGCGGCCAGCGCCAGCGCGAGGTCCTTCTCCAGCAGGTCGAGCGAGAACTGCGCGGGGTAGGCGTCGGCGTCGAGCATCGAGCGCTTCTGCTGCAGCGTCCAGCCGTAGGCCGCCGACTGCAGGACGTCGAGCACCAACGCGCGGTCCAGGCCGAGGTCCGCCCCCAGGCGCAGCGCCTCGCCCAGCCCCGCGGCCAGCACGCCGATGCCCTGGTTCACCACCAGCTTGAGCGCGCTGCCGGCGCCGGCGCCGCCGACCCGCCGCACCCGCGCGTCGTCGCCCCACAGCCGCACGAGCGGCTCGACGTCGGGCCAGTCGGCCTCGCCGCAGCCGACGAGCACACCCAGCGTGCCCTGCTCGGCCGGTGCGACGGACCCGGCGACCGGCGCGTCGGCGTACCGCGCGCCGGCAGCGGCCGCCGTGCGGGCGAACTCGCGCGCCGCCGCCGGCCCGACCGTCGAGCTGTCGACCACCAGCAGCCCGGGCCGCGCGATCTGCGGCAGCACCTCCCGCACGCTGTCGGGACCGAACAGCACGAGCACCGCGACGTCGGCGCCCTCGACCGCACCGGCTGCCGACGTCGCCTCCCGCGCGCCGGCGGCAACGAGGTCGTCGGCCCGACCGGGCGTGCGGTTCCACACCACGAGGTCGTGGCCCGCGTCGAGCACGTGCCGCGCCATCAGCACGCCCATCCGCCCGAGCCCGAGCCACGCCACCGTCCTGCGGTCCGCCATGGGTGCGGACCCTAGTGCGCGCCGCCGCACCGGCCGTGCAGCAGAATGGCGTTCGGTCTTCTCCAAGGAGCGCTCGTGCTGCAGCCCTCGTTCGCCTCGGTCTTGCCGACACCGGCGGGGCC
>DATMJH010000252.1:0-10565 GCA_035554015.1 Mycobacteriales bacterium | reverse complement strand
CTCGCGCGGCCCGACGCGTCCTTCGCACCGCGACCGATCGGGTCGAGCTGTGGCTGCCCGTCCTCGACGAGCTGCCGTATGACCTCCGGCGCCGTCGCACGCTCCGGCGCGTCGTCGAGCAGCGTCGACGGCGACTGACGCCGACGTGAGCTGGGGATGCAGGTGCCGGTGAACAACGGCCGGTGACCGTGCCGCCGACCTGCGGCGGGGCGGGCGTCGTCAGCCGACCGAGGCGGCGACGTCGAGCAGCGCCTCCCAGTCGAGCGGCGCCGGGCTGTCGCTCCGCTGCCGCATCCACGACACCCAGACCCGGCGGGCGCCGACGTCGAACGCGACCAGGCGCTGCATCCCGTTCTCCGCCAGCCGGTAGACGCGGCCGTCCAGCCGGCGGTGCTCGACGAGGGTGAAGACCTGCTCGGCCCGGGCCGCGTCGTCGTCGCGCCATGTCGTCACCGACAGCCACCCGCCGTCGGGCGAGAGGTAGGTCAGCGAGTGGGCCGACGCGTGGCCCGCCTCGGTGCGGCGCTCATACCCGGCCGGCAGCCGGGCCGGGGTGAGCGCGTCGACCAGCTGCACCCGCGCGCCGTCGCCGCCGACGACCGTCCGGCCGGCGAGGTCACGCTCAAGCGTGACCGGGAGGGCCCACTGGTGCCCGACCGCCGTGCAGGCCACCGGCCCGCCGCCCCCGGACCGGCCGTCGCCGTTGTCGTCGTCGCCGCCGTTGTCGTCCACCACGGACAGGCGGACGACGTCGGCGTCCTCCTCGGCGACGGCAGCCAGCCGCTGTCCGCACGGACCGTCGCCCGGCGGGCTGGCGACCAGCGAGACGACCAGAGTGCGCTCGGAGGCGCGGCGCACCGTCCAGTCGCCGCCGATCTCGCGCGGCGGGTCGCCGCCGGGGACGGCGCCGGGCTGGGCCCCCGCGGTCGTGCCGGGGCGCGCGGGCAGGACGGTGTCCGTGCCGCCGCATCCGCTCAGCAGCGCGACCACGACCACCGAGGCGGCCGACCACCGCCGACCCCGCGCCGCTCGCACGGCCCTGGGACGCACCGGGCGCGCCCGCGGTTCCGCGGGTCTGCTCAGCGGGCTCTGCGCGCGTGCGGCGCTGCGGGGACAGCACTTGCTCAGCCCCCGGACCGCCGGCTGCGGGGCAGGATGCAGCGTGCCCTTCCCGGTCGTTGACGTCAGTGCGTGGGAACTGGCCGGCGTTGAGGTCGTCGGACGGACCGAGCACCCATGGCTCAAGGAAGTCTCATCGGGAGAGCTGTACCTCTGGAAGCCGGCGTCGGGCACACGGTTCGATCGGCGTGAGCACCTCGCGGAGAAGATTGCCTCTGAGCTGGCTCAGCTCGTCGGTGTCCCGTGTGCCCGGGTGGAGCTCGCCGTCAGGGACGGCGTCCTCGGCTGCGTGTCACGCAACGTGCAGCCGAGTGGCTGGGAGCGACGCTTCGGCGAGGACCTGTTGCTGAACCTCGATCCCGGCTTTCGGGCCACGGACAAGCGTCACGTCACGTACAGCGTGTCGAATGTCCGCACGGTCCTCCAGGGTGTCGCGCCGCCACACGGCGTCCCGGATGACGATCGGGCGCTGCGGACCGGCTTCGACGTGTTCACGGGGTTCCTGGTCTTCGACGCGCTCGTCCTCAACCGCGATCGTCATGCCAAGAACTGGGCGACTCTGAGACACCGCCGGACCGGCGCGGAGCGGCTCTGCGCGTTGTACGACAACGCCAGCAGCCTTGGTCTTTCGCTCTCGGAGGCCAGGGCCGAGCGGATCGTCGGCGGCAAGGGGGCTGACCCCTACGTACAGCGGGAGTGCTGGGCCCGCTCCTTCGCGCAGCGCGACGGGCGAGACTCGACCCTCTTCGAGATCGCCACAGACGCCCTGGACGGGTGTTCGCCTCGTGCGAGACAGCACTGGCTGGAGCGCGTGGCCGCTGTGGACTCCGGCGCCGTGTCGAACGTTCTCGGCGCCGTGCCCGGACTGTCCGAGCCGCTGCGTACCTTGATCCCCATGCTGGTGTCGAGCGCGCAGAGGAGGCTCGTGGGTGACGGATGAGCCGGCCGGCCGGCGTCTGCGCCGCTTCTTGGTGACCTGGCGGGACGGCGAGGAGCAGCCGTCCATCCACGACGTCGGCTGCCTGTCCTTCGACGGCGCCTACCGCTTCCAGTACCTGCCTGGAGCACGGGCCGCGCCCGGCTTCCGGCCGCTGCCCGGCCTTCCGGATCTGGCCGACACCTACGGCCCGGCTCCCGACCTGTTCCCGGTGTTCGCAGGGCGGGTCATGGAACGGACCCGCCCCGACTTCGCGTCGTACATGGCGGCGCTCGACCTGCCTGTGGACGCCGACGACCTCGATGTCCTGGCCCGCAGCGGCGGAGTGACCAGGGGCGACCGCCTCGTGCTCACCGAAGAGCCGTCGATCGGTCCGGACGGGAGCACACGCTCGACGTTCCTGGTCCGCGGGCTCCGCTTCGCGCTGCCCGAGCCGGCGCTGCGCGAGCGCGTCTTGGCCCCGCTTCACAGCGGTGACCGGCTCACCGTGCGGCCCGAGGCGGCGAACGACATCAGTCCTGACGCTCTCCAGGTGTGCACGGCAGACGATGTCGCTGTCGGCTGGGTGCCGGACGCTCTGACCCACTGGGTTCGGCGAGTGCTCAGCTCGTCGGACGGAAGCTTCCTCGTCCGGCGGAACAACGGTCCTGAGCACCCCCCGCACGCCCGGCTCCTCGTCGATGTGCACGGGCACCTGCCGCCGGGCACGGTGACGCTGCCGGGCCTGGGACGGCGAGCGGCCGAGGTCCGCGCGTAGCGGTGACGCTGCTCTACGCTGGCCTCAGCCGTGCGGGCGTGGCCACTGAGACACGTGGCCGGAGGACCAGCGACCCGGCGGACTAGTCGAAGGGCCCCGGCCGCCACCCGAGCGTGACGCCGGCCGGGGCCGCATCGATGCAGCGGCCCGCGTCCCAGCGCGAGTGCGCTCAGCGTGATCAGCGGCGCCTCACCCGTGGCGCCGACTGCCCGGTACGGCACGGCCGGCGGTGATCACGTCGGTCTCGCCTCGCGCGCAGCGGGTGGTGGCGCCGGCCCGGCGTGACGCACGCACGGCCGCCTGGTCGGGTTCGCCGGCCGCTCGACTGCGAGCCCGGCGGCCTGAGCGGCTTGCAGCGGGTCGTCGGAGCCGGTCAGCGCCTCGACCCGCGCCCCAGCGCGCCGGCCAGGTGTGCGGCCTCGTGCACAGCCTCGCGGGGGCTGACCGGCACGGCTCCCGCGTCCTGTCGGTTCGCGTACCTACTGTCGGCGGCATGCCGACGGTCGCCTCCCCGACGTCCTCCGTGCCGGCCCTTCCCGCCTGGGTCTCCGGCTGCGACGCCGCCGCCCTCCGCCGGGTCGCCGGCGCCGGCGCCTGCACCCGCGGGACGCAGTACGCGCGGAGCGGCAAGGTGCTTCACGTGTCCGTCCGGCCGGACGACGCGCTCGTCGGTGAGGTGCTCGGCAGCGGGCGGCGCCGGTATTCGGTCGTCGTCCGCCCGGTGCCCGCGCGCGGCGCCCGACCGGCCGGCTGGTCGGGCCTGTGCAGCTGCCCGGTGCAGGTGGACTGCAAGCACAGCGTCGCGACCGTGCTCGCGGCCCGGCGGCTCGCGCCCGCGCCGTCCGCGCCTTCTGCTGCGCCCGCACCGCCTGCTGAACCGGCACCGTCCGCTGTGCCCGCGCCGTCGGCGTGGGAGCGCCGGCTGGCCGCCTTCGTCGCCGAGGACGTGCCCGGCGCCGGCACCCCGCTCGGCCTCCAGGTCGAGGTCGTCGTGTGGGGAGGGCAGCGGCGGCTGAGCCTGCGCCCGGTGCGAGCCGGCGCCTCCGGCCGCTGGGTGCGCACCGGCGCCTCGTGGCGCGACCTGCAGCACCCGTACGGCTCCGTCGTGCCGGTCCACCGGCAGGCCGCGCTCGCGCTGCACTCCGCCTGGCGGGTCCGACAGCCTTCCTGGTACTCCGCGGCCGACGCGCTGCTGCCGCTCGACGCCGTCGGCCCGTCGGCGCTGCCGCTGCTGGCCGAGGCGGCCGCGGCCGGCGTCGCCCTGCTCGACGCCGCCGGCCGGCCGTGCACCTGGCCGACGAGCCGGCCCGCGTGCACGTCGACCTGACGCGGCACGGCCGGCAGGTCGTCCTGACGCCGTCGCTGCGGCTCCCCGGCGCCGAGGGCAGCCGGCCGGAGCTGCTGGGCAGCCCGGCCTTCGGGGCCTTCGCCGAGGCCGGCGGGCGGCTGCTGCTCGGCGCGTTCGCGGCTCCGCTGGACGCCGCGACCTCGGCACTGCTCGCGGGTGGGCCGGTGGAGGTGCCCGAGCTCCAGCTGCCGCGGCTGTCGCGCCGCTACCTGCCGCTGCTGGCCCGGCGGGCGGAGCTGCTGAGCTCCGACGGCAGCGTGCCGCTGGCGCCGGTCGAGCCGCCGCGGCTGGCGCTCGACGTGCGGTTCGGGGCCGAGCACACCGCCGACGTCGACTGGTCCTTCCGCTACACCTGGGGCGCCGACACCGCCGCCGTGCCGCTGGCCGGAGCGGCCGGCGAGCACGACGTCGCCCGCGACCCGGCCGCCGAGCGCGCCCTGCTGGCCGGCCTGGCCGGGCTGCCCGACGTCGACGGCGTGTGGGCGGGCGACAGCCCGCGCCTGCCGGTGCCGTCGACCCGGCTCACCGGGCTGGCCACGGCGCTGCTGGCCACCGTGCTGCTGCCGGCGCTGGAGCAGCGCGGCGACGTCGTCGTCACCGTGTCCGGGGAGCCGGTGGACTACCGCTTCGCCGACCAGCCACCGGTGGTCGAGGTGTCGGTGCGCGACGACGAGCGCGGCGACCCGGACTGGTTCGACCTGCTGGTGGGCGTGTGCGTCGGTGCCGAGACCGTGCCGCTGGCGCCGCTGCTGGCCGCGCTGACGTCGGGCGAGGGGCACCTCGTGCTGCCCACCGGGACGGTCCTGCGGATCGACCACCCCGAGCTCGACGGGCTCCGGCAGCTGCTGGAGGAGGCGCGGGCGCTGGTCGACCTCGAGCGCGGGTCGGTGCGGGTGACGCCGCTGCAGGCCGGGCTGTGGGAGGAGCTGGTCGCGCTCGGCGTCGTGCGGGAGCAGAGCGAGCGCTGGACCCGCACGGTGCGCGGACTGCTCGACCTCGACCAGGCGCCCCCGGCCGAGCCGCCGCTGAAGCTGCAGGCCGAGCTGCGCCCCTACCAGCAGGACGGCTACCGCTGGCTCGCCCAGCTGTGGGACCTGGGTCTGGGCGGGGTGCTCGCCGACGACATGGGCCTGGGCAAGACGGTGCAGGTGCTGGCCGCGGTCGCCCGGGCCGCCGAGGCCGGCCGGCTCGACGCTCCGGTGCTGGTGGTCGCGCCGACCAGCGTCGTCGGCGCCTGGGTGGAGCAGGCCGAGCGCTTCGTGCCGGACCTGCGGGTGGTCGCGGTGACCGAGACGTCACGGCGGTCCGGGCGCGCGGTCGCCGAGCGGGTGGCCGGGGCCGACGTCGTCGTCACCTCCTACGCGCTGCTGCGGCTGGACGCCGACGGCTGGCTCGCGACGCCGTGGGCTGCGCTGGTGCTGGACGAGGCGCAGCACGTCAAGAACCCGTCGTCGAGCACCTACGCGGTGGCCCGCCGGGTGCAGGCGCCGGTGCGGCTCGCGGTCACCGGCACGCCGCTGGAGAACTCGCTGCTCGACCTGTGGGCGATGTACTCGCTCGTTGCGCCGGGGCTGTTCCCCGACCCGCGGCACTTCACCGAGCACTACCGCCGCCCGATCGAGAGCGGGCACGCGCCCGAGCGGCTCGCGACGCTGCGTCGCCGGATCCGGCCGCTGCTGCTGCGGCGCACCAAGGAGCAGGTCGCCGCCGACCTGCCGCCCAAGGTGGAGCAGGTGGTCGAGGTCGAGCTCACGCCGGCGCACCGGCGGCTGTACGACCGGCACCTGCAGCGCGAGCGGCAGCGGGTGCTCGGGCTGCTCGACGACGTGCAGCGCAACCGGTTCGCGATCCTGCGCTCGCTCACCGTGCTGCGGCAGCTCAGCCTCGACCCGGCGCTGGTCGACCCGGGCCTGCCCGCCGTGGCCGCCGCGAAGATCGACGTGCTGGCGGAGATGCTGGCGGAGGTGGCGCGCGAGGGGCACCGGGCGCTGGTCTTCAGCTCCTTCACCGGCTTCCTGTCGCGCGTGCGCGCCCGCCTGGACGCCGACGGCGTCGGCTACTGCTACCTCGACGGCCGCACCCGCGACCGCCCGAAGCGCATCGAGCAGTTCCGCACCGGCGACGACCCGGCCTTCCTCATCAGCCTCAAGGCAGGCGGGACGGGTCTCACGTTGACTGAGGCCGACTACGTGTTCGTGCTCGACCCGTGGTGGAACCCGGCGGTCGAGGCGCAGGCGGTCGACCGCGCCCACCGGATCGGCCAGACCCGCACCGTGATGGTCTACCGGCTGGTCGCCGCCGGGACCATCGAGGAGAAGGTGCTCGCGCTGCAGCAGCGCAAGCGGGCGCTGTTCGACGCCGTCGTCGCGGGCGACGTCGGTGCGGCGAGGGCGCTGACGGCTGACGACGTGCGGGCGCTGCTGGGCTGACCTCTGGTGCCGCTTCGGGCGGGCCTCGGGCGGGGCCGGGGTCGCGGTCGCCGGCGGCGTCACGACAGGCGGCGTTGGCGCACCGAGGGGAAGCGGGCGAAGTCCCTGTCGAGCGTGATGACCACGCAGTCGTGCTCCACGGCCAGGGCGCCGATCACCGCATCCGGGATGAGGTCGCCCGTGGCGTCGCCCTCGGCGCACACCCGTTCCAGCACCGTCAGGTGCCTTGGCCCCGGGCTGATGAGCAGGTGGTGCGGCTGGGCGCAGGTGGCCGACAGGAACTCGAGGGCGTCACGTCGCGCCGTCGGCACGGGGAAGATCCGCCGGTTCGTCACCAGCCGGAGGAAGGAGTGCCAGACCGTCGTGGGCACGGTGAACGCCTCGTCGCCGGCGATCAGGTCGTCGAACCACGGGCGCACCAGGGGAAAGCTCGGGTGGTCGTCCCGAGCCGCGGCGAGGACGACGTTGACGTCCAGCAGGAGCACCGGTCAGCGCAGACCGTCGAGGGGGTGACCCTCGTCGAGCGCCTCGTGGAGCGCGGCGTTCGACGTCAGGTCCAGGCCGGGGCGCGGACCCGTGCCCCCCCGCAGCACGGGCACCGGACGGCGCTGCTGCGCTGGCCGGCTGGCCAGCTCTCGGCGCAGCGCGGCCTCGACCAGCTCACCCAGCGTTCGCCCCTGAGCCCGAGCGCGCTCCTTCGCGGCGGCCAGCAGCTCGTCGGCGATCGACAGCGTGGTGCGCATGATGCGCACCTTATCGCATCACGCGCATCATGCGTATCAAGGCCCGAGGCACGGGCGAGACTGCTCCCACAGCCCGACGAGGTGCGCCAACTCATCCACGACGTGCTCCTCCTCGGATGCTTGCTCGAACTCTAACGGTCGTTATAGTACGTGCATGCCGGCGGCCGCGGTGCGAAGAGCGCTGAATGCTCCGCGCGCGGAGCGGGGAGCAGCGCTGGCCGAGTTGCCGGAGGACCAGTGGTTCGATCGCAAGAGCGGCCGGATCAAGCCGGATGTCCTGGCGCGGCACGAGGTGGGGCTGGCCAATGCCGAGGGCGGCTACCTCGTGATCGGCATCGAGGACGGCGTGGTCAGCGGCGTCACGCCGGAACAGGCGAACCGGCTGCGGCAGGCGGCTCTGGACTTCTGCGAGCCGCCCGTGCGCGCCAGCGTCTCCGAGGTGTCGTGCCTGGACGCTCATGGGGAGGACGTCCTGCTGCTCCTCGTGGAGGTGCCGGTCAGCGAGCACGTCCACACCACCACCGACGACGCCTGCTACCTCAGGGTCGGTGACTCCACCCGGAAGCTGAGCTTCTACCAGCGGCAAGAGCTGACCTTCGACCGGGGTGCGGCGCAGTACGACGCCAGGCCGGCGCGGGGACTCGCCGTCGAGGACCTGGATGCGGATCTCTTGGCGGACTTCGCTCGGCGGCTGGGCGTGCGGGAGCCCGAGCATGCCCTGGCAGCACGCAACCTGCTGACCAGAGACGGCGCCGTGACCGTGGCAGCGGACCTGTTGTTCGGCCGCCGGCCGCAAGAACTCCACCCGGAGGCCTACGTCCGCGTGCTGCGCTACCGCGGCTCGGAGCGCGGAAGCGGCATGCGCCAGCAGTTGCAGCACGACATCGTGGTCGACGGGCCGATCGTCGTGATGATCGACGAGGCCATGCGGCGGATCCGACCCCTCGTCCCGACCCGCCGGGCACTCGGGCCGGGCAACCGGTTCCGCAGCGAGCCGGTGGTGCCCGAGGCGGCCTGGGCGGAGGCGCTCGTGAACGCCGTCGTCCACCGCAGCTACAGCCTCGCCGGGGACCACGTGCGGGTGGAGATCTTCGACGACCGCATCGAGATCGAGTCGCCGGGCCGCTTTCCCGGGCTGGCGCGGCTGGACGACGCCCGCCGCGTCCGCCGCTTCTCCCGCAACCCGCGGATCGCTCGGGTCTGCGCCGACCACGACTACGGGCAGGAACTGGGCGAGGGGATCCGCCGGATCTTCGACGAGATGCGCCTCGCTGGCCTCGTCGACCCGCTCTACCGGCAGACCGAGCAGTCGGTGCGACTCGTGCTCGCCGCCACGCCCGTCAGTGCCGAGCTCGCCGCCGGACTCTCTGAGCGCAGCCGCGAAGTGCTGGAGCTGCTCCGCGGGGCGGGCGCCGCGCGCACCGGCGACATCACCGAGTCCATGGGGCTATCACGGCCCAACGTGCTCCGCCGCCTGGCGGCGTTGCAGGACGCCGGACTCATCGAGCGGGTGGGACGAGGGCCGAAGGATCCGCGCGCGTACTGGCGGCTGCGAGTGGAGTAGCGGTGCCCATGAGCAGCGGGCGGGCCGCGCACCCCGTCGTCCGTACATGACGTCGGCAGCATCGACGCGCTCGACGCGGTGGCCGTCCCAGCGGGCTGACTCGTGCGGCCGCCTACGCCGCCCACGTCCCGGATGAGGCGCGCAGCCGCCGGCTGCGCTCCGGTCAAACCGGCGTAAGAAATCTTGCTCGAGGAGGTTGCGTCAGGGGCGATCTGCGGTACTCTCTCGAACACATGTTCGAGCCTGAGGCGTCCATCGAGCTGCTCGAGACCGAGAGCGTCTTCGAGCGGCTCGTTGCTGCGCTGCTCGCATCGGGGTCGGTGGAGGAAGGTGCGCCGGCTGGCGAGCCCGGGGCGCCCTCCGCTGAGCCGCCCGTGGATGAGCCACCCGTGGATGAGCCGCCCGCGGGCGAGCCGCCCGTGGATGCCCCGGCGTTCGGCGATGAGCCGCCCGTGGATGCCCCGGAGGCCGGTGACCAGTACGCGGCGCCCGGTGTCACCGGGCAGGGGCCGCGGCCGGAGCAGGTCTCGGCTGATGTCGTGGCGGTGCAGCAGGCCGTGGAGGCGTTGCGCAGGCGGGCGCCGTCGGGGCGGCCGGGGGACGTGTCGGCGCTGCTGGGGCTGCGCAACAGCCTGGACGGGCTGGTGTTGCAGGAGCTGGCCGAGATGGAGGTCAGCGGGGGGCAGCTGGCGGTCGGTGCGGTCACCGCGGCCACCTGGTTGCGGGACGACCAGCGGATCAGTGACGTGTCGGCCCGGGCGCAGGTGCGCCTGGGTACGCGGCTGCGGGAGGAGCTGCCGGGGCTGGGTGCGCTGCTGCGGGAGGGTCGCACCACCGAGGAGCACGCCCGGGCGGCGCTGGCCGGTGTCGCCGGCCTGGACCCGGTGATCGTGCGGGACTGCGACGAGGCGATCTGCGCGCTGGTGAGCAGCGCGGACCCGGCGGCGGTGCGGGCGCAGCTGCGGGAGCGGGCCGAGGCGGTCGATCCGGAGCTGGGTCGTGACGCCGAGCGGCGGGCTGAGGCGCGGCGCGGCTTCACCGTCGACCGGGTCGGCAACGGTGCGGTCCTGGGCGGCTCGCTGGGAGCCGAGGGCGCCACGATCGTGCTGGCCGGGCTCGACCTCGCGGTGCGCCAGGACCGGCAGGACGGCGACGAGCGGTCGCTGGCGCAGCGCCGCGCCGACGTGCTCATCGGGTGGGCCCGGGCCGAGATGACAGCCCGCGGCGGCGACGCCGTCCGGGAGGACCTGCGCAGCGTCCGGGCCCAGCTGCACGTCGTGGTGACCCTCGAGCAGCTCGAGGCCGCGGCCAGGCGCAGCGCCGCGGGCGGGCTGGCCGGCCAGGTCACCGGAGGGTGGGCTCCCGGCGACGCCGACGGGCTGCGCGTCCGGGCCGGCGGCAGCCTGGGAGAGGGCCTGCTGGTCAGCCAGCAGGTGCTGCGCCGCCTGGCCTGCGACGCCTCGGTCGCGCTGCACGCCCGTGGCGGCGAGGCCGGGCGGCCCGCCGGTGCCGGTGCGGACGACGAGCTGCCGGCCAACCCGCTCGGGCTGCGCCGCACCCCACGCCCCGACCCGCTCTACGTCGGCCGGGCGGCCCGCATCGTCACCGCGGCGCAGTGGCGTGCGCTCGTCGTCCGCGACCGGCACTGCGTCGTCAAGGGCTGTCGCC
>DATMJH010000251.1:0-5612 GCA_035554015.1 Mycobacteriales bacterium | reverse complement strand
GGCCGCGACCGTGACGCTGGCGACGAGCATCAGCGCGGCGAGGACGGCGTCGGCCGCCCGCGGCCAGCGCGTGAACGGCCCTCGGTGCACCTCGTCAACGTAGGCGCGTCCGGGGCGGCCGTCGCCGTCCCGGAGGTGGACGCCGTTCTCCGCCTGGAGGCGGAGGCGACGCCGCGGCGGTCCCGTCTCGCGCCGGGCGACAGCGGCCCCGCCGCCGCGAAGAGTCGAGACACAGCCAGCACTCGACTCTTCAGGAGCCCGCATGAACGCCTTCGTCCGCCGCCTCGGCGACGCCAGCGCCCGTCGCCCGAAGCGCACCGTGGCCGCCTGGGTGGTGCTGACGGCACTCGTCGTCGCGCTCTCCGGCACCGTCGGCGGCGGCTACCTCGACGACTTCGCCGCGCCGGGCAGCGACAGCGCGGCGGCGACCGAGCTGCTCGAGCAGCGCTTCCCCACCGCGACGGGTGGGACGGCGACGGCCGTCTTCGCCGCGGACGACGGTGAGCGGCTCGAGGACTCCCGTGACGAGGTCGAGGCCGCGCTCGGCCGGCTCGCCGACGTCCCGCACGTGGCGACGGTGACCGACCCGTTCGGGACCGGACGGCTCTCACCGGACGGTCGGATCGGCGTCGCGGACCTGACGACCGACGTGCCCACGGCAGAGCTCGGCCAGGCATGGGTGGACCAGCTCGTCGACGCGGTCGGGCCGACGAGGAGCGCCGGCCTGCAGGTCGAGCTCGGCGGCGAGGCGGTCTTCCTCAACAGCGATCCGGAGCCGTCCGGCGCCGAGGCGGCGGGCGTGGTGGCCGCGTTGGTCGTCCTCGTCGTCGCCTTCGGCACGGCCGCGGCGGCGCTGGTCCCGATCGTCCTCGCCCTGGTCGCCGTCGGCGTCGGGCTCGCCGCCGTCACGCTGCTGGCTGCGGCGATGGACGTCTCGACGGCAGCACCGACGATCGCCGCGATGGTCGGGCTCGGGGTCGGCATCGACTACGCGCTGTTCATCGTGTCGCGCTACCGGGACGGCCGTGCCGCCGGTGCGGACGCCGCCACCGCGCTGTCGGCGGCGCTCGCGACCTCCGGCGTCGCGGTGCTGTTCGCCGGCGGCACGGTCGTGCTGGCCATGGCGGCGCTCGTGCTCACCGGCACGGGCGTGCTCGCCTCGATCGGGTTGGCCACCGCCCTGGTCGTGCTCGTCGCCGTCGCGACGGCGCTCACCCTCCTGCCCGCGCTGCTGACGCTGCTCGGCGACCGCATCGACGCCGGACGGATCGTCGGACGACGACGCCCGGCCCGGTCCGCGGAGGCGACCGCCTGGTGGCGGCTGGCGCACCGGATCTCCGCCCGCCCGTGGCCGTACCTCGTCGTCGCCTCGGTGCTGCTGCTCACGCTGGCGGCGCCGGCGCTGTCCATGCGCACCGGCTTCCCGGATGCCGGCGACGACGCGCCCACCACCACCCACCGGCAGGCGCACGACCTGGTCGCCGAGGGCTTCGGGCCCGGCGTCAACGCGCCCCTGCTCGTCGTCGTCGACCTCGAGCGCTCCGGTGTCGACGCCGCCGGCGCCCTCCAGGCTCGGTTGGCCGCCGACCCGGGCATCGCGCAGGTGGGGCAGCCGCAGCTCTCGCCGGCCGGCGACACCGCCGTCCTGCCCGCCGTGCCGACCACCGCGGCCGGCGACCCGGCGACGGCTCGGACGATCGAGCGGGTGCGTGAGCTCGCCCCCGACGGGGTGCACGTGACAGGGCAGACCGCCATGGCGATCGACCTCGACACCCAGCTCGCCGAGACGCTGCCGCTGCTGCTGGGCGCGGTGCTGCTCGCCTCGTTCGTGCTGCTGACCGTGGTGTTCCGCTCGGTCGTGGTCGCGCTCGAGGCGACGGTGCTGAACCTGTTGTCGATCGGCGCGGCGTACGGCGTCGTCGTCGCGGTCTTCCAGTGGGGCTGGCTCGGCGGGCTGATCGGCCTGGAGAGCACCTACCTGATCGCCTCGCCGCTGCCGGCCATCTTCTTCGCCGTGCTGTTCGGGCTGTCGATGGACTACGAGGTCTTCCTCGTCTCGCGCATCCGCGAGGCGTACGACGACGTCGGTGACACCGCCGAGGCGGTGGCCCGCGGGCTGGCGGCGACCGGACGGGTCATCACGTCCGCGGCGCTGATCATGGTCGTGGTCTTCGTGAGCTTCGTGGTGAACCCCTCGCCCTTCGTCAAGATGATCGGGCTCGGCCTCGCGGTCGCGATCGCGCTGGACGCGACGGTGGTCCGCATGGTGCTCGTCCCGGCCACGATGGCCCTGCTCGGACGGGCGAACTGGTGGGCGCCGAGCTGGTTGCCGGGTGGCGACCGGCCCCGGCACGAGGCCACGCCGGGACGCTCCCTGCCGGAGCCCGAGCCGTCACTGGCGCGATCAGCGACCTGACCGCCGCGGGCGGACCGGCTCACCCGGCGCTCTGCGCCACCACCGGTTCACCTGCGGGCTGTTCACGGGTCACATGTCGCGCCTACGGTGGGATGCCACCGCGGTCCCCCACCGCCGACCTCGTCCTCCCGAGTCCGGAGGTGCAACCTGCCGTGGGTCACGGTCTCGCCCGCCCGTACGTCTCCCGCCGCCAGTTCCTGCGAGTCGACGACGTCCTGCCCCCCACCCGCGGGTCGGCCGGCATCGGCGCCGCGCAGCTGCTCGCCGCCGGCGCCGCGAGCGCCGTCACGGTCCGGCGGCGGGCAGCCGACGACGACGAGGTGCTCGAGCAGCGCGAGCGCCTGCGCGGATCCGGCTGAGCCCGGTGGAGCTCGCCCGCAGGTCGCTGCTCGGCGGCGCCGCGGCAGCCGCCGCTGGCGTGGCGCTGTCGGCGACGGGCGCCCGCGCCTCGCCCGGGCCAGCGGTGGCCTTCGCGCACGGCGTCGCGTCCGGTGACCCGCTCGCCGACCGGGTCGTGCTGTGGACACGGCTGACGGCCGCGCGCGACCTGCCGGTGCGCTGGACCGTCGCGCGCGACCCGGCGCTGACCTCGGTCGTGCGCAGTGGCAGCGCCGTCGCGACCGCCGACCGGGACCGGACCGTGAAGGTCGACGTCGACGGCCTGTCGCCGTACACCACCTACTGGTACGCCTTCGAGTGCGCAGGGGTACGGTCACCGGTCGGCCGGACCCGGACGGCGCCCGCGACCGGACAGGACGTCGGCCGGCTGCGCTTCGCCGTCGTCACCTGCTCCAAGTACGACAACGGCTACTTCAACGCCTACGCCCGCGTCGCCGAGGCCGACGTCGACGCCGTCCTGCACTGCGGCGACTACATCTACGAGGGCCGCACCGACAGCGAGGCCCCGCCGGGCCGGGAGACGTTCCCGCCCACCGAGGTGCGCACGCTCGCCGAGTACCGGCAGCGCTACGCGCACTACCGGACCGACCCGGACCTGCAGCGCCTGCACGCCACCCATCCGATGGTGTCCACCTGGGACGACCACGAGTCGGCGAACGACAGCTGGGTCGGCGGTGCCAGCGCCCACGACCCCGACACCGAGGGAGACTGGTTCGCGCGCAAGGCCGCCGCCCAGCGCGTCTACGACGAGTGGATGCCGCTGCGGTTGCCCGTGCCGGGTGACCCGTCGCGCATCTACCGGCGGCTCGGCTACGGCGACCTCGTCGACCTCGTCGTGCTCGACACCCGGCTGGAGGGCCGCAGCCGGCAGCTGCAGGGCCTCGACGGCGACGAGGTCGTCACCGACCCGGCGGTGGCCGACCCGGCCCGGCAGCTGTACTCGCCGGTGCAGCGGGCGTGGGTCGAGGACAGCCTGGCCGGCTCGTCCGCGGCGTGGAAGCTGGTCGTCAACCAGGTGCTGGTCAGCCAGCTGCGGGCCGTCGGCCTCCCGCGCGCGGCGAGCGACGTGCTGTCGCGCCTCGGGTCGAGCATGGTGCCCAGCGAGGGCGTCGCGCTGGCCGCCGACATCTGGGACGGCTACTCGGCCGAGCGCGACCGGCTGCTCGGCTTCCTGCGCGCGCAGCAGGTGCAGGACGTCGTCGTGCTCACCGGCGACATCCACGCCTCGCTGGCCAACGACCTGACCGAGGACCCGTACGACCCGCTGCTGCCGCCGGCCGCCGTCGAGTTCGTCACGCCGTCGGTGACGAGCTCGAACGTCGACGAGGGCCTCGGCGTGCCGCCACGGACGGCGTCGCTGGCGATCGAGCAGGCGCTGCGCGTGCAGAACCCGGCGACCAAGTACGTCGAGCTCGACAGCAACGGCTACGTGCTGCTGGACGTCACCGCGGAGCGGGTGCAGGCGGAGTGGTGGTTCGTCGACACCGTCCGCGAGCCGAGCTCCGGGCAACGGCTGGACGCCACCTGGCAGGTGCTGCGGGGAGCGCAGCGGCTCAGCCCCGGCGGGCCGGCCACGTCGGGTCGGGATCAGGCAGGTGCGCCGGCAGCGGCACCTCCGGCCAGCCGGCCCGCGCCGCCGGCGCCGGCAGGCGCGACCCTCGCGAGCACCGGATCCGGGCCGATCGCCGCCGCGGCGCTCGGAGCCCTGGCCGCCGCCGCGGTCGTGCGCCGGCGCGTCACGAGACCGTAGAGCACCCGGTACCCCGCGCCGGGCCGCCCTCGTGCGGGTGGAGCCGAGACCCAGGTCTGTCAGAGCAGCCGCACGTCTCCGCTCAGCACCACCTCACTGGCGGTCGTCACCGCGGTCACCTCGACGCGCGGGTAGCGGCGCGGGTCGATGGCGGCGAACAGCGAGACGTCGGTGTGCCCCTCGTCGTCGGGGTGGAACGTGCCGGCGGAGACGCGCCGGGGCTGCGCGTCACCGTCGGTGACGAACCAGACCTCGTAGAACTGTCCCTTCGGCAGCACGGGCAGATCGTCGCTGCGCAGCTCGACCACCCGTCCGAACGGCACGAGCCGGCCCGAGATCTGCGCCTGCACCTGCCCGGTCGCCAACGTGGCCCGGAACTCGGCTTCTCCGACGCTCTGCCCGCGAGCCATCCCGACCCACGCACCGAGGGCAACCGCGAGCACGAGTGCCGCGGCGGCGGCCAGGGCGACCGGGACTCGCCGTGGGCGGCGCAGCGGCGTGGCGGGTGGCAGCGCCGACACGGTCGCGGCGAACGCCGCCACCCTCGCGGGGTCCACCGGGCCGGGCCGGTCGAGCACGCGGGCCAGCTCGCGGAGCAGCTCGTCGTCACGCACCTGAGACCTCCCCGAAGTGGCGTCGCAACCGTGCCAGTGCCCGTGACTGCGCCATCCGCACCGCTCCTTCGCGCCGCCCCAGCGCCACGGCCAGGTCAGCCGTCGACAGGCCGCCGACGACCCGCAGCTCGAGCAGCTCCCGATCGCTGTCGGTCAGGCGGTCGAACGCCGTCCGCAGCGCGGCGTCGCGCTCGGCGTCGAGCAGCTGCTGCAGCGGGCCCGGCTCGGAGTCCGTCCGGGTGGTGGGTGGTGTCGCGTCCCGCTCTGCGCGGCGGCGCTGCTCGGCGACGACGTTGCGCGCGATCCCGAACAGCCAGCCGGCCGGGCTGCCGTCGCGCGCGTCGTACCTGCCGACCGCCACCATCGCGCGGGTCATGGTCTCGCTGACGACGTCGTCGGGGCTGGGACCCGGCGGCAGCCGCCGGGTCCCAGC
>DATMJH010000250.1:0-3409 GCA_035554015.1 Mycobacteriales bacterium | reverse complement strand
GTGCAGAGGGCGAAGATCGGCGGGAGAGGTACCCCGCAGGGGTGTCTTGTGTACCCCCAGGGGGTGTGCTACACAGGTCGGCATGAGCACCGCGCTGCCGGGCTACACCGACACCAAGGCCGACCAGCTCAAGCGGCTGCGCCGCATCGAGGGGCAGGTCCGCGGCATCCAGCGCATGGTGGAGGACGACAAGTACTGCATCGACGTCCTCACCCAGGTCGCCGCCGTCACCAAGGCGCTGCAGGCGGTGGCGCTCAGCCTGCTCGACGAGCACATGAGCCACTGCGTCGTCGCGGCGGTCGCCGCCGGTGGCGACGAGGCCGACACCAAGCTCCGCGAGGCGTCCGAGGCGATCGCCCGGCTCGTCCGCTCCTGAACCCGACCGAGAGGGACACCCGATGACCACCACCACGTACACCGTCAGCGGCATGACCTGCGGCCACTGCGTCTCCTCCGTCACCGAGGAGGTCTCGGAGGTCGCCGGCGTCACCGACGTCCAGGTCGACCTCGACAGCGGCCGGATGGTGGTCACCGGCGACGCCGACGCCGCCGCCGTCAAGGCCGCCGTCGAGGAGGCCGGGTACACGGTGACCGCGTGACCACCCCGGTGCGGCTGGTCGCGTTCGCGGCCGTGCTCGCCGCCGTGCTCGCCGCCGGGCTCGGGCTGGGCAACGCCGTCGGACCCGTCGGGGAGACCGGCACCGAGCCGGCGCACGCGTCCTCCGACGACGCCGCCGACGCCGCGCAGCCGGGCGGCGCCGCGCCAGACGGCCACGGCGCCACGGCCGACGGCCACGACGACGGCGACGACGCCGCCCACGCCGGCCCCGCCGCGCGGACGATCAGCGGCCTGGCCGTGAGCGAGGACGGCTACACGCTGCGGCCGAGCGCGACGACGCTGCCCGTCGGCACGTCGCCGTTCGGCTTCACGGTCACGGGTCCCGACGACGCCCCGCTCACCCGGTACGACACCACGCACGAGCGCGACCTGCACCTCATCGTCGTGCGCCGCGACGGCGCCGGCTTCCAGCACCTGCACCCGGAGATGACGGCCGACGGCACCTGGCAGCTGCCGCTCACGCTCGACCAGCCCGGTGCCTACCGCGTCTACGCCGACTTCGCGCCGGCCGGCCTGTCGGCGCGCACCCTCGCGGCCGACCTGCTCGTGCCCGGTGACGTCGCCGTGCAGCCCTGGCCCGAGCCGGCCACGACCACCGCCGTCGACGGCTACCAGGTCCGGCTCGACGGCCACCTCGACGCCGGCCAGCAGACCGACCTGGCGTTCTCGGTGACCCGCGACGGCGGCCCGGTAGAGCTGGAGCCCTACCTCGGTGCGCTCGGTCACCTGGTGGTCCTGCGCGAGGGCGACCTCGGCTACCTGCACGTGCACGCCGACGGCGACGAGCTGACCTTCGCCGCGACGGCGCCGAGCAGCGGGGACTACCGGCTCTACCTGCAGTTCCAGGTCGACGGCGTCGTGCACACCGCCGACCTGACGACGGCCGCGGACGGAGGACACGCATGACCGCCACCACGCAGCACGTCGAGCTCGAGATCACCGGGATGACCTGCGCCTCCTGCGCGAACCGCATCGAGCGCAAGCTCAACAAGCTCGACGGCGTCGCGGCGACCGTGAACTACGCGACCGAGAAGGCCAGCGTCGAGCTCGCCGACGGCGTCTCGACCGACGCGCTGCTCGACGCCGTGGCCGCCGCCGGCTACCGCGCGGCACTGCCGGCCCCGGCCGGGACGGACGCCGACGTCCCCGAGCTCGACCCGACCCGGCCGCTGCGTGAGCGGCTCGTCGTCAGCGCCGTGCTGGGACTGCCCGTGCTGCTGCTGTCGATGGTCCCGGCGCTGCAGTTCGAGAACTGGCAGTGGCTGGTGCTGACCATGGCGAGCCCGGTGGTGCTCTGGGGCGGCTGGCCGTTCCACAAGGCGGCCTGGACCAACCTGCGGCACGGCGCCGCGACGATGGACACCCTGGTCTCGGTCGGCACTCTCGCTGCCTTCCTGTGGTCGTTGTGGGCGCTGTTCCTCGGCGACGCCGGCATGCCGGGCATGACGATGGACTTCTCGCTCGACGTCGAGCGCGGCGCCGGAGCGAGTGAGATCTACCTCGAGGTCGCGGCCGTCGTGACGGTGTTCCTGCTGGCCGGCAGGTACTTCGAGGCGCGGGCCAAGCGCCGCGCCGGCGCCGCGCTGCAGGCGCTGCTCGAGCTCGGTGCCAAGGACGTCGCCGTGCTCCGTGACGGCGCCGAGGTGCGGGTGCCGGTCGAGCAGCTCGCGGTCGGCGACCTGTTCGTCGTCCGGCCGGGCGAGAAGCTCGCCACGGACGGGGAGGTCGTCGAGGGCACCAGCGCCGTCGACGCCAGCATGCTCACCGGCGAGAGCGTGCCGGTGGAGGTGCGGCCGGGCGACGCCGTCGTCGGCGCCACGGTCAACGCCGGCGGCCGGCTCGTCGTCCGCGCGACGCGCGTCGGCAGCGACACGCAGCTGGCGCAGATGGCGCGGCTGGTCACCGAGGCGCAGAGCGGGAAGGCAGAGGTCCAGCGTCTGGCCGACCGCGTCTCCGGGGTGTTCGTCCCGGTCGTCATCGCCCTGGCCGCAGGCACTCTGGGGTTCTGGCTCGGCACCGGCGGCGGCGCGACGCTGGCCTTCACCGCCGCGGTCGCGGTGCTCATCATCGCCTGCCCGTGCGCGCTCGGGCTCGCCACGCCGACCGCGCTGCTGGTCGGTACCGGGCGCGGCGCCCAGCTCGGCATCCTCATCAAGGGGCCGGAGGTGCTCGAGAGCACCCGGCGGGTCGACACGGTCGTGCTGGACAAGACCGGCACCGTCACCAGCGGACGCATGACGCTGCACGACGTCGTCCCGGCCGACGGCGAGGACCGCGACCAGGTGCTGCGCGTCGTCGGCGCACTGGAGGCGGCGTCGGAGCACCCGATCGCCCGCGCGATCGCCGAGGCGGCCGGACCGCAACTGCCTGCGGTGCAGGACTTCTCGAACGTCGAGGGGCTCGGCGTGCAGGGCGTCGTCGAGGGCCGGGCGGTCGTCGCGGGCCGGCCGCGGCTGCTGGCCGAGTGGGGGCTGCACCTGCCGCCGCGGCTGCAGGCAGCGGTCGACGAGGCGCAGTCCGCCGGCCGCACGCCCATCGCCGCGGGCTGGGACGGCGCGGTCCGCGGTGTGCTCGTCGTCGCCGACACGGTGAAGCCGACGTCGGCCGACGCCGTCCGACACCTTCGGGCCCTCGGCCTGCGCCCGGTGCTGCTCACCGGCGACAACGAGAAGGCGGCGCGGGCGGTGGCGGCCGAGGTCGGCATCGAGGAGGTCGTCGCCGACGTGCTGCCGACCGACAAGGTGGACGTCGTGAAGCGGCTGCAGGACCAGGGCCGCGTCGTGGCCATGG
>DATMJH010000249.1:0-2236 GCA_035554015.1 Mycobacteriales bacterium | reverse complement strand
CCGTAGGTGAGGAAGGCCGGCTCCGGCATGGCGGCGAACAGCGCGGCGTACTGCTCCCCCACCTTCTCCACCAGCACCTCGCGCGGGTCACGCCCGAGCGCGCCCCACAGCCCGTGCGAGAGCTCGCGGGCCTCGTCGAACCGCTTCGCGGTGCGCAGGGCGATGAGCCGCGTGGCGGCGTCGGCACCGAACAGGTCGGCGAAGATGCCCTCGGCGGGGTCGTCGTAGTCGAGGAAGAGCACCAGGTCGCCGAGGCAGACGAACGCGTCGGCGCCGTCGGCCGCCGACCTCAGCGCCTCGACGCTGCCGTGGACGTCGCTGACGACGTGGACCCGCACACCGGCGAGCGTAGGGGGACGGACGGAGCTGCTGGCGATCACGCAGTTCGGTGATCACGGTGCACGGCACGAGCCTGCGCACGGCGCGTCCTGCACCATGGTCAGCGGCCGACGCCCGGGGCGGCGTGATCATGGTGCGCCCGGCGAGCGCGCCGCCGGCACGGGACGCACCGTGATCACGTGCCACTGGTTCGCCGGCAGCTACCCCAGCAGGCCGACCAGCGCGACGAGCGCCATGAACAGCAGCGCGACGCCGCCGGCGACGGCCAGCCGCTGCGCACGCGACACCTTGGTGAGGTCGCCGAGGCCGGGCACGACGAGCCCGGCGTCCGTGCTGCTCGCCCCGGCGAGGAAGCCGCTCCCGCACTCGGCGCAGGTGTCGAGCTCGATGGCGTTGACGGCGTGGCACACGGTGCACGGCCAGCCGCCGAGCCCGCGCTTCACGGGGGCGGACGCCGCGGCCTGGGTGGGCACGGCCCGCGGCTCGGCCGGCAGCTGGCCCCGCAGCCCCGCCGGCAGGGCGGTCGGCAGCCCGGCCGGCAGCTCACTCCGGAACTCGGCCGGCAGCCCGCCCCCGGCCGGCAGCCTCCCGGGCACCTCGCCGGTCGGCTCGGCCGCCCGAGGCGGGGGCGGCGCGGGCCGCAGGTCGGTCCAGCACTGCGTGCACCAGGGCGCGCCCGGGCGCACCAGGCCGCGGCACTGCGGGCAGCGGTCGGTCATCGCACCGGCGTCCGGGGAGGCCGGACCGCCAGAGGAAGAGGTGTGCGTGTCGGGTGCCACGGGGCAACGATCGGCAGGACCTGCCGGCTCCTGAAGCCGCCGGCCGGGCGCTGCACGCTCCCCCGCTCGCAGGAGGGATGTCCGTGCGCGAAGATCGGGATAGGTTGCACACCAGATGCGGCCGCCGGTCGTCGCCGCCGCGCACCGGCCGCAGACCCCCGCCACGCCCGAGGAGAGGGACCACCGTGCAGGAGCACTCCACCCCCAAGATCGTCGACCTGCCGGCCGACGCGACGCTCATCGACGCCGTCGCCGAGCGCGCCTCGAGCAACCCGGACCACGTCGTCTTCACCCGCAAGGTGGACGGCCGCTGGGCTCCGGTCACCGCCAAGGAGTTCGCCACCGAGGTGTCGGCAGTGGCCGCCGGTCTCATCGCGAGCGGCGTGCAGGCCGGTGACCGGGTCGGCCTGATGAGCAAGACCCGCTACGAGTGGACGCTCTGCGACTACGCCATCTGGACCGCGGGCGCGGTGACCGTCCCGATCTACGAGACGAGCTCGGCCGAGCAGGTGCAGTGGAACCTCGGCGACTCAGGCGCCGTCGCCGTCATCGTCGAGAGCGAGCAGCACGAGGCGACCTACCGCGAGGTCGAGAACCAGCTGCCCGACGTCAAGAACTGCTGGGTCATCGACTCCGGCGGCGTCGAGGAGCTCGCGGCGGCAGGCCGCGACGTGCCGGCCGCCGACCTCGAGGCGCGCCGGGCCACCCTCCAGGCCGAGAACCTCGCGACGATCATCTACACCTCGGGCACCACCGGGCGCCCGAAGGGCTGCGAGCTGACGCACCACAACCTGCTCGGGGTCGGCCGATCGTGCGAGCTGGTCATGCCGCAGGTGTTCAACCCGCAGGGCTCGACGCTCATGTTCCTGCCGCTGGCGCACGTGTTCGGCCGGTTCGTGCAGGTGGCGTGCGTCGAGAGCGGTGCCCGCATGGGCCACACCGCCGACATCAAGAACCTGCTGCCCGACCTGGCCGGCTTCCAGCCGACCTTCCTGCTGTCGGTGCCCCGCGTGTTCGAGAAGGTCTACAACAGCGCCAAGTCCAAGGCGCACGCCGACGGCAAGGGCAAGATCTTCGACGCCGCGGAGTCGACGGCGATCGCCTACTCCCAGGCACTC
>DATMJH010000248.1:0-2463 GCA_035554015.1 Mycobacteriales bacterium | reverse complement strand
CGGGTGCTCAAGGAGGTCAACGCCCGGCTCGGCTTCCTGCTCGACGTCGGGCTCGACTACCTCTCGCTCGACCGCGCGGCCGCCACGCTGGCCGGCGGCGAGGCGCAGCGCATCCGGCTCGCCACCCAGATCGGGTCCGGTCTCGTCGGCGTGCTGTACGTGCTCGACGAGCCCAGCATCGGCCTGCACCAGCGCGACAACCGCCGTCTCATCGAGACGCTGCTGCGGCTCAAGGAGCTCGGCAACACCCTGATCGTGGTCGAGCACGACGAGGACACCATCGGCGTCGCCGACTGGGTCGTGGACATCGGCCCGGGGGCCGGGGAGCACGGCGGTCAGGTCGTGGTCAGCGGCCCGGTCAAGGAGCTGGTCGAGTCGCCGGACTCCATCACCGGCGCCTACCTGTCGGGCCGCCGCTCCATCGCCGTGCCGGCCGCGCGCCGGCCGCGCACGAACGGCCGCGAGCTGCGCGTCGTGGGCGCGCGGGAGCACAACCTCAAGGACGTGACCGTCAGCTTCCCGCTCGGGCAGCTCGTCGCGGTCACCGGCGTCAGCGGCTCCGGCAAGTCCACGCTGGTCAACGACATCCTCGCCACCGTGCTCGTCAAGCAGCTCAACGGCTCGCGCGAGGTGCCCGGCCGGCACACGCGGGTCGAGGGGCTGGAGCACCTCGACAAGGTGGTGCGTGTCGACCAGTCGCCGATCGGCCGCACGCCGCGGTCGAACCCGGCCACCTACACCGGCGTCTTCGACCACATGCGCAAGCTGTTCGCCGAGACCACTGAGGCCAAGGTCCGCGGCTACCTGCCCGGCCGGTTCTCCTTCAACGTCAAGGGCGGCCGCTGCGAGGCCTGCGCCGGCGACGGCACCATCAAGATCGAGATGAACTTCCTGCCGGACGTCTACGTGCCGTGCGAGGTCTGCCACGGCGCCCGGTACAACCGCGAAACCCTCGAGGTGCACTACAAGGGCAAGTCGATCTCCGAGGTGCTCGACATGCCGATCGAGGAGGCCGCCGAGTTCTTCGAGGCGGTGCCGGCGATCCGCCGCCACCTGACGACGCTGGTCGAGGTCGGGCTCGGGTACGTGCGGCTCGGCCAGCCGGCGCCGACGCTGTCCGGCGGCGAGGCGCAGCGCGTCAAGCTCTCGGCCGAGCTGCAGAAGCGGCAGACCGGCCGCACCGTCTACGTGCTCGACGAGCCGACCACCGGCCTGCACTTCGAGGACATCCGCAAGCTGCTCGGTGTGCTCGGCCGGCTGGTCGACCAGGGCAACACGGTCATCGTCATCGAGCACAACCTCGACGTCATCAAGACGGCCGACTGGGTCGTCGACATGGGGCCCGAGGGGGGCTCGGGTGGCGGCACGGTCGTGGCCGAGGGCACGCCGGAGGACGTCGCGCAGGTCGTGGAGTCGCACACCGGCCGCTTCCTCAAGGAGATCCTCGCCGGGCGCACCGCCGGCACCGCCCGACCGGAGGGAGAGCCGCCGCCCACCGGGCCGCGCGCCCGGTCAGCGGCGAAGGCGCCGCGGACGGGCACGCGCACCGTCCGGGCCAAGGCGTCGGCGGCGAGGTGACGAGTCCGCGCTGACGCACGCTCAGCGAGCCGGTGGCTCCTCGCCCAGCAGCCGGGCGAGCAGGGCGTCGATGGCCACGTCGCTGGCCTCCGCGCCGGTGGCCACGACGCGCTCCGTGCGGTCGAGGAACGCCCGGACCGCCTCGCGCGGCAGCGCCACCGACGCCGGCCGGCCGGCCCGGGCGAGCGCCAGCACGACGCAGTCGCCGTCCTCGTCGGGGCGGATGCGGACGACGCCGTCCCCGGTCGGCTCCTCGAGGCCGTAGCGCAGGAAGTCGCGCAGGACCACCCACGACCCCCGCGGCAGCGCCGGGTGGTCGGGCAGCGCCGTCAGCGTGAGGACGACGGCGAGCGGGTCGGCCG
Source organism: Mycobacteriales bacterium (assembly GCA_035554015.1). Classification (GTDB taxonomy): domain Bacteria; phylum Actinomycetota; class Actinomycetes; order Mycobacteriales; family SCTD01; genus DATLGD01. The sequence continues at coordinate 523 of DATMJH010000248.1, read as the reverse complement.
GCGTCCACGAGAGCTGGAGCACTGTGCGCCGCCCGCGGCCGGTGCCGGCCTCGACGACGACGTCGGCGACGACCGACTCGTCCTCCATGCCGCCAGGGTGCCCGAGCCCGCCGAGCCGGCCCGGACCGGGGGGGTGGGTCGACCGGGGGACCGGCGTCAGGTCTGCGTCGTGTCGTCCGACGGTCCGCCGTCGGCGTCGCCGTCGAGCAGGCCGCCGTCGAACAGCAGGCTGCACGTCGAGGAGCCGTGCCGCTGCATGGCGTCGGCGACCCGCTCGAAGCTCGGGAGCAGCTCGTCCAGCGCGAGCAGCGCCGCGCCCACCCCGTCGACGTCGCGACGGCGCAGGCCGGCGGCGAGGTCGCGCATCGCCTGCGGCGACCGGGCGAGCGCCCGCAGCGGGGCACGGACCTCCCGCTCGAGCTGCGCGGCGTCGGCGGTCGGGACCTCGGTCGCCTCCACCTCCTTCAGCACCCGCTCGAGCAACGCGGCCTGGCGGTCGGTCCCGTCGGCGATCGCGGCGGAC
>DATMJH010000247.1:0-4298 GCA_035554015.1 Mycobacteriales bacterium | reverse complement strand
GGTCAGCACGCCGCTGTCGACCTGCAGCTCGGTCGCGGTGAGCCGGTACCGTGTCGCCCGCCAGGCCAGGTAGGCGAACAGCGCCGCCACGGGCACGACGAGGGCGACACGGTACCGGCTCACCGCGACCGAGCTGCAGGTCGACAGCGGCGTGCTGACCCGCCGACAGCGCCGCGTCCCGCTGGCCCGGCTGCAGTCCGTCGACGTCGTCCGCCCGCTGGTCGCGCGCGTCCTCGGGCTGGCCGAGCTGCGTCTCGAGGTGGCCGGCGGCGGGCAGACCGAGGCGCCGCTGTCGTACCTGGCCGAGGACGACGCCCGCAGGCTGCGCGAGCGGCTCCTGCAGCTGGCCGCGGGCACCCCGGCGGGCGGCCCGGCCGGCGACGGCGCGCCGCCGCCGGCCGAGCTGCAGCTGGTGTCCGTGCCGGCCGGACCGCTCGTCGGCTCGGTCCTGTTGGGCGCGCCGCTCTACGCCGCCACCGGGCTGGTCGTCGCGGCGGCGGTCGCCGCCGCCGTGGACGTGCGCGCCCTGGGCGTCGTCGTGTTCAGCGCGCTCCCGGTCGCCCTGGGGGCACTGACCGCGGCCGGCCGGCGGCTGCTCACCGAGTACGGCTTCAGCGTCGCGGAGTCGGCGGACGGCCTGCGCATCCGGCACGGCCTGCTCGAGACCCGCAGCGCCACCATCCCGCCGGGCCGGGTGCAGGTGGTACGTCTCCGCGAGCCGCTGCTGTGGCGGCCCTTCGGCTGGGTGCGGGTCGAGGTCGACGTCGCCGGCTACGCCGGTGCGGGCGACGAGCAGCTGTCCACCAGCGCGCTGCTGCCGGTCGCGCCGGCCGGGCTGGCCGGCGCACTCGTCGCGCGGGTGCTCACCGGCCCGCTCCCGCAGGCGACGGCACCGGTCCCGCCGCGCGCGCGGTGGCGGGCGCCGCTGCAGCATCCCCGGCTGCGCGTCGGCCTCGACGAGCGGCACCTGGTGGCGACGTCCGGCGTCGTCACCACGACCACCGACGTCGTGCCACTGGCCAAGATCCAGAGCCTTCGGCTCACCCAGGGCCCGTGGGAGCGGGGGCTCCGGCTGGCCAGCCTGCACGTCGACACAGCCGGTCGCCGGCTTCCCGGCGGCGTCGCCCGGCACCGGGACCTCGACGACGTCCGCGCGCTGCTCGCCGCGACGACCGAGCTGGCCAGGAGGGCGCGGACCGGCCGGTAGCCTGCGCAGCCGACCGAGGAGGAGCACATGCAGCTGCAGGGCGCCGTCGCCGTCGTCTCCGGAGGGGCGAGCGGGCTGGGCCTGGCGGCGGCCCGGGAACTGGCGGGCGCCGGGGCGGCCGTGGTCCTGCTCGACCTGCCGACCTCCCGAGGCGCCGACGCGGCGGCCGGTCTCGGTGACGCCGCGGCGTTCGTGCCCACCGACGTCACCGACGAGGGGTCGGTGCAGGCGGCGGTCGACGCCGCGCGCGAGCGCGGTCCGTTGCGAGTGGCCGTCAACTGCGCCGGCATCGGCACGCCCGGCCGGGTGCTGGGCAGGAGCGGCCCGCTGGCGCTCGACGCCTTCGCGAGGGTCGTGCAGGTCAACCTGGTCGGCACCTTCAACGTGCTCCGGCTCGCGGCCGCGGCGATGGCCGAGACCGACCCGATCGACGGCGAGCGCGGCGTCGTCGTCAACACCGCGTCGGCCGCTGCGTTCGACGGCCAGATCGGCCAGGCCGCGTACTCGGCCAGCAAGGGCGGCGTCGTCGGCATGACGCTGCCGGTGGCGCGCGACCTCGCCGACCGGCTCATCCGCGTCATGACCATCGCACCGGGGCTCTTCGACACCCCGATGCTGCAGGGGCTCCCCGAGCCGGCTCGCCAGTCGCTGGCCGCGCAGGTGCCGATGCCGTCGCGGCTCGGTGACCCGGCCGAGTTCGGCGCGCTCGTTCGGCACATCTGCGAGAACCCGATGCTCAACGGCGAGGTGATCCGGCTCGACGGCGCCATCCGCATGGCGCCGCGCTGACGCCGGTCAGCTCGCCGGGCTCACCGAGCTCATGTGGAAGTCGGCCACCCGCAGCGTCGGCATCGCCGTCCAGGTGAAGTAGTCGCTCATCTCGCGCGGCAGCGTGCGCTCGGTCCGGCCGGCCTCGACGACCCGCGCCAGCAGGCCCACGGGGCTGTCGTTGAACCGGAAGTTGTTGACCGCACCGACGACCTCGCCGCTCTCGACCAGGTAGACGCCGTCGCGGGTCAGGCCGGTCACCAGCAGCGTCTGCGGGTCGACCTCGCGGATGTACCACAGGCAGGTCAGCAGCAGCCCGCGCGCGGTGCGGGCCACCATCTCGTCCGTGGTCGCCGTGCCACCGCCGTCGAGCAGCAGGTTGTGCACGTACGGCGTCACGGGCACGCCTCGCTCCCGCGCCGTGGCCCGCGTCTCCAGCAGCGCCGAGAGCACGCCGTCGGCGACCCAGTCCGTCGCCGGGAGGGCGAGGCCGTTGTCGAAGACGCTGGTGAGCGACGAGGACGCCGCGGTCGTCACGAACGGCGTCACGCCGAGCGGGGAGTGGTGCGGGTCGCTCCACATCCGCAGCCCGGGCGGACCGAGCCGCTCCCCGACACGGGTGCCGCCGCCCGGACGGCTGAACACGCTGCGCCCCTCGGCGGCGTGCCGGCCGCTCATCCGCCAGTACGCCGACACCATGAGGTCGGAGACGGCGCTCGGCGGCAGCAGCGTCTCGTACCGGCCGGGCGGCAGCTCGACCGCGCGGGCCCCCCAGGCCAGCCGCCGGCGCAGCTCGGCGTCGAGGGCGCCGACGTCGACGTCGGACCAGTCCCGCGTCGACTGCCCCACCCACGACGACCCGCCGGGCCGGCCGTCCTTGCCGGTCATCTCGACGTAGCCGGTCGGCTCGCTGTGCCGCAGCCGCAGGCCGGTGGAGCTGCCGAGCCAGGTCGTCGCCACCTCGTGCGTCGCGTACCCGTACAGCCGCAGGCCGTCGCCGCGCGCGGCGGAGAAGCGCTCGCCCAGGGACCGGGCGAAGCCGGCGAGCACGTCCGGCGTCGCGACGTCGGCCGGCGCCGCGAAGGCGTCGTCCGCCGGACCCGCGACCAGCGGCCCGGCGTCCTCGGCCGGAGAGGACTCGGCGGCCGCGCGCTCGCTCTCGCGCACCAGCCCCTCGAGGTCGTCGTAGGACGAGGCACCGCGCACGCCGACCGACTCCCCCGACACGCTCACCACGGTCACCGAGCGCCCGCGGTGCGCGCCGTTCGTCGTCAGCGTGCCGCCCGCCCACCGCAGGTCGAGCCGCGACGTCTCGGTGACCAGGACGACGCAGCCGTCCGCGCGCGAGGCGGCCAGCGCGCGGTCGACGACCTCGGCGCCGGTGGCGGCGGTGCCGCGCGGAGTCACTGCGCACCCTCCTGCGCGGTGTTGAGCACGGTGACGCCGCGGAACAGCGCCACCGGGCACCCGTGCGACACGGGCGCGATCTGCCCGGGTTGCCCCTTGCCGCAGTTGAAGGCGCCGCCGAGCAGGTACGTCGAGGGTCCGCCGACCGCGGCGAGCGAGGCCCAGAAGTCCGTGGTCGTCGCCTGGTACGCGACGTCGCGCAGCTGGCCGACCAGGCGGCCGGCACGGATCTCGTAGAAGCGCTGGCCGGTGAACTGGAAGTTGTAGCGCTGCATGTCGATCGACCAGCTCTTGTCGCCGACGACGTAGATGCCGCGCTCGACGCCGGCGATGAGCTCCTCGGTCGTCGGCCCGTCGGCCGCCGGCTGCAGCGACACGTTCGGCATCCGCTGCAGCGGCACGTGCGACGGCGAGTCGGCGAACGCGCACCCGTTGCTGCGGTCCACGCCGAGCGCCGCGGCGTTCTGCCGCGCCATCCGGCGGTCGAGCTGGTAGCCGACGAGCACGCCGTCGCGCACCAGGTCCCACGTCTGCGCGGCGACGCCCTCGTCGTCGAAGCCGACCGTCGCCAGGCCGTGCGCGGCGGTGCGGTCGCCGGTGACGTGCATCAGCGGCGAGCCGTAGCGCAGCTCGCCCAGCCGGTCGAGCGTCGCGAACGAGGTGCCGGCGTAGGCGGCCTCGTAGCCGAGCGACCGGTCGAGCTCGGTGGCGTGGCCGACCGACTCGTGGATGGTCAGCCACAGGTTGGTCGGGTCCAGAAGGAGGTCGTACCTGCCCGGCTCGACGCTGCGGGCCCGCGCCTTCTCCCCGAGCCGCTCCGGCAGCGCGGCGAGCTCGCCCTCCGCGGGCACCTGCTCGCTAGGGTGCCGGAGGTGAGCCGACCGGTCGACCCCGACTTCCTCGCACTGCCCCTGGA
>DATMJH010000246.1:0-8649 GCA_035554015.1 Mycobacteriales bacterium | reverse complement strand
ACATAGCCCGGAATACTATTCCCCCAGATGTCACTCCGCAAGGTCGGCGCGCCGGAGCGCGGCATGATCCCTGCGGGGCAGCATCCTCGCGGCCGCCTCCGATGCTGAGCTGACGCCGCCCGCACATCGGCATGAGAGGTCACTCGGCTGCTGGACGGGCTGCTACCGACAAGGGAAGGGTTGGCGTTCGCCCTGCTCAGCTCAGGGGAAAACCAACGCCAGGCGAGGATTGGCGCACTTCGAAGCTGGCCACGAAGTCGCGCTCCGCGACATGGAGCCGCCACTCGTACCGTCCAGGCGACAGCGGCAACGGAGGCAGGCTGAGGACGAAAGAGGTGTCGAGCGGGCTGCCCGGCGTCACACCGGGCGGGCGACCGACTTCAACAGCGCCATCCGCCCTGACGGGCTGCGCACCCTCTGGCGTCGACAGCGTGACGAGCTGTCCATCCGAGTCCTGGAGGTGCAGCGTGAGATCCAGCCGCTGATTGGCCCGGTCCCACGGAACCTTGATCATCGCCACCACGGCCGACGGCGCCGTGGGCGACCCCGTACGGGACCACCCCGCACCCAGCATGTGCACCTTGCCGGTCGCCTGGTCGGCGACTGCCGCGTCGCAGAGGACAAGTATGGCGTCGACGGGCGAGGCCATCAGCCGCGTGAGATCAGTTCTCGCGGCACCTCGTTGGGTGAGGCAGGCGCTAGGCCGACCCCAGGCACGGTGAAGTACTTCTGCACGCCGCGGGTCGGCCTTTCGGTGACTCCCTTGTCGCCGCGCTCGAACGCAGCAACGACGTCCTCGACCGGCTCGTCGTCCTCGTAGAAGCCCTCTGCCACGTCGCCCACTGTGCCACCTCCTCCGCAGAAGGTCACGAGTTGGTGAAGTAGACGCTGCCCAGCCAGTAGACGTCGCCAAGCGGATCATCGGCGGGATACAGCACGACGAGCGCCTGTCGTCCGCGGATGACCACGGAGGCGATGGCGCGCGTGCCGCGGATCGGGTGCACGTCCCATGCGTAAGGCACGCCCGGCCGAAGTTCTACGGCGTCGCGCACTTCCTGCTCCGTGATGCCGTGCCGTCCGCTGATCTTCTGACGCGTCCGATCGCTGACCAGCAGGCGAGCCACCCACAGGCTCACAGGCATCCTGAGAACGCCGCCTGCAACAGCGACCGACGGAGGTTTCCACCTCGATGTGATGCAGTGACCGCGGCATGGCGCAACCGGTCTGCAGCCTCCTCAGCCTGCAGCGACTTGTCGACCAGCTGTGCCTGCCGGCTGAGATCAGGAAGAGGCAGAGACCAGGCCTTCAGGATCGTCTGGCTGATGTTCGGTTGGGCACCGCCCTTGCCGGCGGCCGCGAAAGCGCGACGCTGAGAGCGAAGGAACCAGAAGAGGAAGGAAGCGTTCACGCGCCCGGTCGGGACGGCGTGTGCCACGGCCTGATTCGTGGTGACCGGGAACTCCGTGATCGCGGTTCGCCCGATGGTCGCTCCGTACATCGCGACGAGCACGGCGCCCGCCGGCACCCACTTCGCGGCCGACTCCTTCACGGCTGCCTCTGTGATCCGCCCCTGTACCTCTCGCAGGGCTGCGTCGCGAAGATCACCGCTGACGACCCAGGGCACGGTGCCGTTGGCGTAGTACCTCGGGTCGCGCGAACGCGGCGTTCCGCCGCTTCCCCACCGAGCGACGTCGCCGAGACGGACGTCAGCCGTGTCGCCACAGGAAGCAAGTGCATCGGCGAACGTGTCGAGTGCCAGCGAGGCCGCACGTGTGCGCGATGCAGTCAGGTATGTGGCCCCAGCGTCGAGGCGAGAGAGGTGGTCCTCGAGGGCGGCGACGATTCGGTGCTGTTCGTCGAGCGGTGGAACGGGTACCGGCACCGGCCTCAGGTCGCTGATGTTGAGACTCGCCCGCGTCGTGCCGCCGACCTTGAAATGCTGGCGGTAGGACATCAGGAAGTAGCGCAAGAAGCGCGCGTCCACTCGACCGTCCGGCTCGATCACAGCCAAGGTCCTGGAGATGTTCGCGCCAGCGGCTTCCGGCGGCGATAACGCCACTCGACCGACTGTTCCCTGGATAGACAGGAGGACCTCACCGCCGCGGAGCCGACTGCGCCGAAATTCGTCGTCGAGGGCGCGGGAGATTCGGTGTGCGGCCGACAGCTCGACTCGATCGTTCGCCAGGTCAACTACCCGCAGCAGAGGCACGCCGTCTGGCTGGAAGGGCCCCGGCTTGAGGACTCCGTAGCAGATAGGACGTGTGCGGGCTGTCAACTCACCGAGTGTGAGAGTTGGCCACGACGCCGTCACGCCGTCAGCTCCGCGTTCATGGACTCCAGGATCTCGTCCACCTGCGGCCCCAGGTCCCGTAGCGCACCATCCACCCCACCACGTCCGGTGAACGGCGCCTTGTCGAGGTCGTCGGCCGTCACGCCGGCCTGCTCGGCGATCGTCTCGGCGATGCGGTCCAGCCACCACCGCTGGTCGTCCGTGAATGACGCGCCGGCCTGCGACTGCGAGAGCAGCCAGGCCGCGTAGCGCTCCCGCACGGTGTCGGCGTACGGGACGAGCTTGTCCTCTCGTCCGACGGCGAAGCGCACCAGCCGGATCAGGTCGGTGACGGTGTGCCGGTCGGAGTGCTTCACGCGACCGACCTCGAGCGACTCGTACGCCGTCCACAGCAGGTCGGGCGTCCAGCCGTACGGCGGGCGTTTGATGCGCTCGGCGAGCTCGCGCAGCGACGCGTAGTCGACCCGGCCGTGCGGCGTCGCGTCGTACAGCACCTGCAGCGCGGTGATCTCGTCGCGGTGGTCGACGACGTACTGCTTCCACGACTCGACCACCGACCGCGCGCGGGAGGGGTCGACGACGCCCTCGGCGCGCAGCAGCCGGTCGGCGCCGACGTCGTCGATGTACAGGTCGTGCGAGCGGCGGATCTCCAGGATGCGCTCGCGCAGCGGGGCGTTCGCCGCGAGCGGCTCGACCGCCTTCTCGACCAGCGCGTCCAGCACGCGAGCAGCCTCCGGCGTTCCCGCGGGAACGTCGCCGAGCGCGGCGGCCTGCCGGTCGGGGTCGACGGCCTCGACGAGCCCGCGGGTCACCGAGCGCAGCGACTGCCCGGCGAGGCCGGCGAGCTCGCCGCGCTCGTCGTCGGTGAGTTGTTGGTCGAGCCGGGCCAGCCGGGAGGCCAGCGTCGCGACCTCGTCCTCGGTGATGGTCAGCGCGGCCGCCTTCTGCAGCAGCTTTTCCAGCGAGACCGAGCGGTCGCGCTGCAGCGGCGTCGCGTCGACGAAGTCGTGCTCGGTGACGCCGACGGCGTCGACGATGACGAAGCGGTCCTTGGTCTTCGCGTCAGGCGTCACCGCCTGGAACGTGGTCGGGTCGACGGTGCGCGCGCCGCGGCCCTTCATCTGCTCGAAGTAGGTGGCGCTGCGGACGTCGCGCAGGAACATCACGCACTCGAGCGGCTTGATGTCGGTGCCGGTGGCGATCATGTCGACGGTGACGGCGATGCGCATCGTCGGCGACGTCCGGAAGGCCTTGATGAGCTCGCGCGGCTGACGGGCGTTGTAGGTGATCTTCACGGCGAAGTCGTTGCCGCGGCCGAACACCTCGCGGGCGGTGGTGACCACCTGCTCGGCGTGCGCGTCGTCCTTGCAGAAGACGAGCGTCTTGGGCACCTCGGTGCGGCCGGGGAAGATGTCGGTCGGCAGCCGGTCGCGGAAGGTCTCGAGCACCAGGCGGATCTGCGCCAGCGACGTCACCGCGCGGTCGAGCTGGCCGCCGGTGTAGACGAGATCCTCGTCGAGTGCCTGGTAACGCTCGACCCGGGTGCGCCGGTCCATCACCGGGATCACGCTGCCGGCCTCGACCGTCGAGCCGTTCTCGGTCACCTCGGTCGCGATCCGGTAGACGTCGAAGTCGACGTTGACGCCGTCGACCACCGACTCGGCGTAGGTGTACTCGCTGACCAGGTTCTGCCGGAAGAAGCCGAACGTCTGCTTGACCGGCGTCGCCGTCAGGCCGAGCAGGTGGGCGTCGAAGTACTCGAGTACGCCGCGCCAGAGGCCGTAGATGGAGCGGTGGCACTCATCGACGATGACGAGGTCGAAGCTCTCCGGCGGCAGCGCGGCGGTGTAGGGCACCTCGACGGGGCGGTCGGGGATGAAGGTGTCGAGCTGCGGGTCGTCGTCGGCGGTGACCTCGCGGCCGGAGAGCACGGCGTGCACCCGCTGGATCGTCGAGATGACGACGCTCGTGCTGTCGAGCATCCCTGCCGCGGTGAGCATCGCCGTGGGGTAGAGCTCGGTGAACTTGCGGCCGTCGTCGGGGGTCACGAAGCCCTCGAACTCGCCCTTGGTCTGCTCGCCGAGGTTGGTGCGGTCGACGAGGAACAGGATCCGGCGCATGCCGCCGTGCTTGAGCAGCCGGTAGCACTCGGTGACGGCGGTGTAGGTCTTGCCGGCGCCGGTGGCCATCTGCACCAGCGACCGGTCGTGCCGGCCCTCGGCGAGCGAGCGCTCGATGCCGGTGATGGCGGTGCGCTGCGCCTCCCTGCCGGTGTCGGGGACGGGCGGCAGGGCGCGGACCTTGGCCCGCCACGTCGGGCGGTCCGGATCGGCCGCGGCGTCACGCACCCAGCGGGCCAGCGCGCCCGGCTGCGGGAAGCCGGCGAACCGGCGGGCCCGCGGGCTCGGGTCGTAGCCGTTGGTCAGGTGCGTCTCGCTGCCGCTGGCCTCGAACACGAACGGCAGCCGGCCCTCGTGCACGACGGCGCGCTTGCGGTGCGAGTCGGGCAGGCCGGTCGCGTACATCGCCGACTGCCACTCCACGCCGGACAGCGACGTCCCCTCCGGCTTGGCCTCGACGACGCCGACCACCTGCTTGTCGACGTAGAGCAGGTAGTCGACCCGGCCGTGCCCGGGCGCCATGACGACCTCGCGGACGGCGACACCCTGACTGGCGAACAGGTTGAGCTCGCGGGTGTCCTGCACGCACCAGCCGGCGGCGGTGAGCTGGGAATCGATGCGGACGCGGGCGCGCTGCTCGGCAGCGAGCCGGGCGTCGTCCACACCGTCCCCTTCGTCCACAGGTGGGCGCACGGTAGCGAGGCGACGACGTCCGGCGCAGCAGTCTGCTGACATGCCGAGCTTGGAGGGACGACCATGTCGACCGTGACGACGTTGCCGTTCAGCCGGCCCTTCACCCGGGCCGACCTCGAGCTCATGCCCGATGACGGCCACCGGTACGAGCTCATCGACGGGACGCTCGTCGTGAGCCCGGCCCCCTCCTTCGCTCACCAGCGGGCCGTCGCGAATCTGTACGTCCTGCTCGATCACGCCTGTCCGCCCGACCTGGTCGTCATGCTGGCGCCCTTCGCCGTCGGGCTGGCCGACGACACGGAGGTCCAGCCCGACCTGCTCGTGGCTCCGCGGTCCCAGTTCACTGCGAAGGATCTGCCCGGGCCACCCCTGCTCGCCGTGGAGGTCCTGTCGCCCAGCACCCGCCGCATCGACCTGCTGCTCAAGCGCGACCGGCTGCAGGCGGCCGGCGTCCCGTCGTACTGGCTGGTCGACCCGGACGAGCCTGCGCTGACCGCGCTGGAGCTCGTCGTCGGCAGCTATGTCGAGGTGGCACGCGTCGCCGGAGACCAGGCATGGACGGCGACGCAGCCGTTCGCCGTCACGGTCGTGCCGAGCACCCTGCCGCGCTGACCCTGCTCACCGGCTCGCCGTCGCGCCGGCCGACCTGCTGCGCTGAGCTGAGCATGCCTCCGGCATGGGCTCAGCATGCTATTTTCCTCCCATGGCGACGCTGCAGGTGAAGGACCTGCCCGACGACCTGCACGCCGCGCTCCGCCGTCGGGCGCAGGAGGAGGGCACCACGCTGTCGGCGCTGGTGACGCGCCTGCTGCGGCGCGAGCTGGCCCTGCCCTCGACGGCGGCCTGGCTCGACGAGCTGCGCCGGCGACCCGTCCACCCGGACGTCGACGTCCTCGCTGCCCTCGACGACGTCCGCGAGTGACCCTCGTCCTCGACGCCAGCGCCGCCGTCGAGCTGGTCCTGGGGACGACGCGCGGCCGATCCGTCGGCGCGCGGATCACGCCGGACCTGGTCTGCCCGGAGCTGCTCGACGCCGAGGTGCTGTCCGCCCTGGCCCGGCTCGTCCGCGCGAAGCAGGTGACCGAGCAGACCGCCGACATCGCCGCCGCCGCGGTCGCGCGCCTGCCGGCCACCCGGCTGTCCCACCTCGTGCTGAGCGAGCGCGCCTGGGCCCTGCGCGACCGCGTCCGGGTGGCGGACGCGTTCTACGCCGCGTGCGCGGCCGTGCTCGCCGCACCGCTGCTGACCTGCGACGCCCGGCTCGCGGCCGCCCCGCTACCCGGCGTCGACGTCCTGCTCGTGCGGTGACCGCAGCAGGCCCGGCACGACCGGGCCGCGTTGCTCTCCGGCTGTGGACAACTCGTTTCCGCGGAAACACCCGCACGCGTCAGCACGTGCCTGAGCCGTCCACAAGGTGGCTCTGCTGTCGTACCCCCACCGCACAGTGGCCCTCATGGCAGACGGATCTCACCCGCGCACCTCCCGGAGGCCGGGTTCCTCCGGCTCTACGCTCGACGGCGTGCCCGTGTCAGCGCATGATGTCGCCGCAGTCCTGCGCGAGCGGCTGCCGGGCCTGCCGACCAAGAAGCTGCACAAGCTCCTCTACTACTGCCAGGGTCACCACCTCGCGGTCTTCGACGAGCCACTGTTCTCCGAAACGACCTCGGCGTGGGACATGGGGCCGGTCGTGGGCACGCTCTGGTACCGCGAGGCGAACGGCGAGCCCGCCCCGCCGACTCGCGAGCTCGACGAGGCGCAGCTCAACACGGTCGGCTACGTGCTGAGCCGCTATGGCGCCCTGACCGGGACGGACCTCGAGCGGCTGACGCACAGCGAGGCGCCCTGGCGGGAGGCGGACGCCCGTCGACACCCGGGTGAGAGCGTGCCCATCGGCCACGAGGCCCTCCGGGCGTTCTTCCGGTCTGAGGGCGCGCCGGACAGCACGAACTCCGCCGAGTTGCAGCTGGACGCCGACGCCGTCCACGACTGGCTCGCGGACGCCGAGCGGACCCGGAACGTGCGCCGGAGCCCAGACTCCGTGTCGAGTCTGCGCGCGCGGCTCGCGCGCAGTGTCTAGCGGCGCCCCGGCCTGGCGCCTGGAGGGCAGCCGATCCAGCGCGTCCGCCGATCGCACGCAGGATGGTGTCCGCGTCCGGACGGCCGGGCGCCTTTGACACCCGCTACCGGGCGTCGACGTCCTGCTCGTGCGGTGATCGTTCTGTGACGCCGTCCGCCGACGTCCCGCGCTCGGCGGCCGCCTTCTCCAGCGCCTCGGCCACGGCGGTGAACTCCGCCAGCGCCGCCTCCAGGTCGTCGACGATCTCGCGTGCGAGCACCTCCGGCGGCGGCAGGCTGTCGGCGTCCTCGAGCGAGGCGTCCCGCAGCCAGACCAGGTCGAGGTTCGCCTTGTCGCGCGCGACCAGCTCGTCGTAGCCGTACCGCTTGAACCGCTCGCGCTCCGTCCGCGCCGACCGTGCCTCGCCCGGCCGGTAGCACTCGACGAACTCGTCGAGGTGGTGCCGGCGCAGCGGGTTCTGCTTCTGCGTGAAGTGCGAGTTGGTCCGCAGGTCGTAGACCCACAGGTCCGTCGTCCACGGCGAGCCCGGCCGCGCCGGCCGCTTGTCGAAGAACAGCACGTTGGCCTTGACGCCGCCGGCGTAGAAGATGCCGGTCGGCAGCCGCAGCAGGGTGTGCACGTCGAACTCGGTGAGCAGCCGGCGCCGGACCGTCTCGCCGGCGCCGCCCTCGAACAGCACGTTGTCGGGCAGGACGACGGCGGCGCGGCCGTTGATGGCCAGCATCTGCGCGATGTGCTGCACGAAGTTGAGCTGCTTGTTGCTCGTCGTCACCCAGAAGTCCGGCCGCGCCACCTCGGTGTCCTCGCGCGCCTCGCGGCCGTCGGCGCCCACCATCGTGATGGAGCTCTTGCGCCCGAACGGCGGGTTCGCCAGCACGACACTCGGGTGGTGCCCGTCGGCGCGCAGCAGCGCGTCGCGCACCTCGATCGGGCTGTCGTCGCCGGGCTGCACGATGCCGTGCAGCACCATGTTCATCGCGGCCAGCCGGGCGGTGCCGTCGACCAGCTCGGTGCCCCGGACGAAGCCGCTGCGCAGCCGCTCCCGGTCCTCCGGCGTCAGCCGTCCCGACGTCGCGTGCCGGTAGGCCTCGAGCAGGAACCCGCCGGTGCCGCAGGCCGGGTCGGCGACGGTGTCGGACGCCGTCGGCTGCACGCAGTCGACCATCGCCGAGATGAGCGCCCGCGGCGTGAAGTACTGCCCGGCGCCGCTCTTGACGTCCTCGGCGCCCTTGGCCAGCAGCTCCTCGTACGCATCGCCCTTGATGTCGACGCCGGTCGCCGACCAGTTCTCCTTGTCGATGAGGTCGACGACCAGCCGCTTGAGCTTGGCCGGGTCCTGGATCTTGTTCTGGGCCTTGCGGAAGACGACGCCGAGCACGCCCTTCTGCTTGCCGAGGTCCTCGAGGATGCGCCGGTAGCGGAGCTCGAGCTCGTCGCCGTCGGCGTCGAGCAGCCGCTGCCACGAGCAC
>DATMJH010000245.1:0-2742 GCA_035554015.1 Mycobacteriales bacterium | reverse complement strand
AACTGCTCCGAGTTCGGGATCCGGCTGCACCCGATGGGCGACGCCGGTCAGGGGATCGTGCACGTCATCGGCCCGCAGCTGGGGATCACGCAGCCGGATCCCGAACTCGGAGCAGTTCCTGCGCAGCGTCTCGACCTGCGTGCGGCTGACCGGGTCGGAGATCGGGCCGCCGAGCAGGTCGGTCGGCACGTTGTGGTCCTCGGTCGCGAGCGTGAGATCGGGCCGGCGGACGGGGCGGCCGGCCAGGCGCAGCCCGTCGAAGGCCTGCGGGCTGGTCACCTCGTGCACGAGGTGGAGGTCGATGTAGACGAGGTCTGGCTCCCCCTCGGCGCGCCGGACGACGTGGGCGTCCCATACCTTCTCGGCGAGCGTGCGACCCACGAGGACCTCCGCGACTGGCGTCTCATCATTCGGGATGGTTGTATCAGTGCGTGGAACACACTAGCGGAGTCGGCGTCCTGGACAAGTCCGTGGCGGTGCTCGAGGCGGTGCGCGGAGGCGCGAGGTCGCTCGGCGAGCTCACGACGGCGACCGGACTGTCCCGCGCCACCGCCCACCGGCTGGCCGTGGCTCTCGAGGTCCACCGCCTGCTGCGCCGAGACCGCGCCGGCCGCTGGCTGGTCGGGCCGCGGCTGCAGGAGCTGGCCGGGACCGGCGCGGGGGACCCGCTGCTCGAGCGCGCGGGGCCGGTGCTCGCCCGGCTGCGCGACGGCACGGGCGAGAGCGCCCAGCTCTACCGGCGCACGGGCGACGCGCGGGTGTGCGTGGCCGCCTCGGAGCGCCGGTCAGGGCTGCGCGACACGGTCCCGGTGGGCGCGATGCTGCCGCTCACGGCGGGATCGGCCGCCCAGGTGCTCCTGGCGTGGTCGGCCGAGGCCGCCGTGCCGACAGGTGCCGCGTTCACGGCGCGAACGCTCACCGAGGTGCGCCGGCGCGGCTGGGCGGCGTCGGCCGGTGAGCGCGAGCCCGGCGTCGCGTCGGTGTCGGCGCCCGTGCGCGGCCAGGACGGCGCGGTGGTCGCCGCCGTCAGCGTGTCCGGTCCCATCGAGCGGCTGACCCGGTCGCCGGGCCGGCTCCACGCGGCCGCGGTCGTGGCCGCCGCCGCTGAGCTGTCGGGGTAGTCCACAGCTTTCCGCGGCCGGGTGCCGCGCGCCCCGGACTCGGCGCAGGCTGGCGAGGTGAGCGCCACGGGGAACGCAGGTGACTAGTCCGACCGAAGGGGCGAAACGGTCGGATCGGGCGATGGTGCGCCAGCTCGGCAGTGCCGACAGTGATCGGGTGACCGGCTCCCCGCCCTCCTGCCCGACGGCCGACGTTGTCGACCTCGCCTCGCTGCGCCGCCGCAAGGCGGGCGCGCTGTCGCAGGCGGCAACCTCGCCGGTGCGGGTCATCACGCCGGAGTTCCTCGCCGCGCTCAACTGCCGCGACGTCCAGCCGCCGGCGCGGCGCCGGAGCCACCTGCGCGCCGTCTGAAGGGCCTGTGGACGACGGCCGAGGCCGGTCGTACCCCGGCGAGACCGTGGGCCTCTCGACGAGGAGGCCGCATGGGACGGAACGACATCAGCAAGGGCACGTGCGCCGCGGCAGGCTGCGATCGCGGCGTCTACGCACGTGGCCACTGCGAGCGGCACTACCGCCAGGTGCTCAGAACCGGCGAGGTGCGGCCCGACCGCGCGCCAGCAGAGTGTGCCGTCGCGGGCTGCGGCCGCAAGGCGGTGACGCGCGGTTGGTGCCACGGGCACTACCTGCGCTGGAGCCGGACCGGTGACGTCAAAGCCGACATCCCGCTCAGACGCCCGGAGCGGGACCAGTGCAAGCACCCCGGCTGCGAGCGCGGCGCGCACAGCGCCGGGTACTGCCGCAGCCACTACCGCCGCCTACGGCTGTACGGCGATCCAGACGCCGGCCGCCCGCCGAGGACCCGGTCGGAAGGAGGTCACATGTCGCACGGCTACTGGCGGGTCCGGGTGCCGGAGCAGGAGCGTCACCTGACGCGTGGCATGGCCGTCGAACTCGAGCACCGGCTCGTGATGGCTCGACGGCTGGGGCGCCCGTTGGAGCGCGACGAGGTTGTCCACCACCGCGACGGCGACCGGCTGAACAACGCGCCCGACAACCTCGAGCTCTGGACCACGGCGCAGCCGAAGGGTCAGCGGGTCAGCGACAAGGTCTTCTTCGCGCTCACCGTCCTGCGCCGGTACGCACCGGGGGTGCTCCGCGACAGCACCGAGGCCGCAACCCCGTGGGACTACGGCCTCTCAAGCTGACGCTGTGCGTACCCCCGATCGGATTCGAACCGACGCTACCGCCGTGAGAGGGCGGCGTCCTAGGCCGCTAGACGACGGGGGCGAGGACGTGCTTCGTGCGTGTGAAGTTGTGCTGGTGCGCTGGGGTACCTGGACTCGAACCAAGACTAACTGAACCAGAATCAGTCGGGCTGCCAATTACCCCATACCCCATGGTCCCGGACGGGCGAGCGCCCGAGAACGCGCACGAGTCTACCGAACGTCGCGCCGCGGCGTCGAACGCCGTCAGCCCTGAGCGGGGACGAGCCGCATCGCCGAGCGCAGCCGGCGCAGCGTGCGCTGCTTGCCCAGCAGGGCCATCGACTCGGGCAGCGGTGGCGCCACGGTCGCGCCGCAGACCGCCACCCGCACCGGCGCGTAGGCCTTGCCGCGCTTGAGCCCGAGGCCGTCGATCAGCGCGCCGTCGAGCGCGGCCTGCACGTGCTCGGTGTCCCAG
>DATMJH010000244.1:0-3706 GCA_035554015.1 Mycobacteriales bacterium | reverse complement strand
TGCCCGAGCAGTTCGGCGGCCGGTGTGGGCGCTCAGGCGTCCGCCCTCCGCGACGCCGCACTCGGCCTGCACCCCGTCGCCGCCGGGCAGCCGGAACCGGCGCAACCGGCCGCCGAACTGCTCGGGCACCCGCACGTGGAGCGACAGGGCGACCGGCACCGGCGTCCCGGCTGCGTCCTCGACGAGCGAGCCCGACGCCGAGTGCAGCTGCACCGCCAGCGGGTCGACACCGGTGGCGGCGGCCGTCGCGGCCCCCCCGGCAGCCGCCAGCGGCAGCGTGCCGGTCGCGACGGCGCCCGCCGGCTCGCGCACCACCTCGACGGCGTAGGCGCCGGCCGGCGCACCGGTGAGCAGGCGTGCCACGGCGTCGTCGACCTCGGCCGCGGCGCCGGCGTCCAGCGTCGGGTCGGGCTCCTCGTCGACGACGCCGCCGAGCCGGCCGCGGCGGCCGATGCCGCGCGGTGTCCGGCCGTCGTGCAGCACGGTGACGACGGTGCGAGGGCCCGGGGTACGCGCGGGCGGCGCCGGGCGGTCGGTCGGCGGGCCCAGCCAGGCCAGGCCGGCGTCGACGACGGCGCGCTCGAACGCGGCGTCCATCGCGAGGTCGCCGGCGCCGGGGTGCACCGCCTGCGCGCCGCTGCGCTGCGCGGCCTCGAGCAGCTTGCGCCCGTCGCCGTAGGTCACCGCCGTGGTGCGCCCGCCGAGCGGCACGGCGTCGTCGGCCTGGCGCACGTGCGGCGACCGGGCGTCCTCGTCGCCGTGCACCGCGACGGCCTGGATGCCCAGCCGCTGGCAGGTGCGGATGACGCGGACAGCGGTGACGCCGTGGTCGACGACGAGCACGGTGTCGAACACGACGGAGCTGGTCCTCCTCGCCTGCGCGCTGTCAGGTCGGCCTGCGGCGACACTAGCGAGGTGTCCCTCGCCGCCGTCGTCCTGCTCGCCGCGCTCGCGGCGGGCCGGCTGGCCGGCGGCAGCCTCGAGCGGCTGGGCACGCTGCGTCTGCGCCGGCGGCGGCTGGCCGTGCTGGCGGCGGCGCTCCAGGTCGTCGGCGTGCTCGTCGGGGGGCCGGTGCACGCGCTCGGGCTGGTGGCCTCGGCGGGGTGCGTGGTCGCCTTCCTCGCTGCGAACCGCTCGGTGCGCGGCACCGGTCTGGTCGCGCTGGGGCTGCTGGCGAACGCGCTCGTCATCGGCCTCAACGGCGCCATGCCGGTCTCGGCCGAGGCAGCTGCCCGGGCCGGTGCCGGCACCGGGGCGCTGGTCGACGGCAGCGACCCGCGGCACGAGCTGTCCGGGCCCGGCACGCGGCTGCCCTGGCTGGGCGACGTCGTGCCGGTGCCGCTGCCGGTGCGGCCCGAGGTGGTGAGCCCGGGCGACGTCCTCGTGGTGGCCGGGCTGGCGCAGCTCGTGGTGGCCGGCATGGTGCGGCCGCTGCGCGGCGTCCCGCCGCTGCCCGCCCGCCCTATCCTG
The DNA here is from genome assembly GCA_035554015.1 of Mycobacteriales bacterium. GTDB lineage: Bacteria > Actinomycetota > Actinomycetes > Mycobacteriales > SCTD01 > DATLGD01. The sequence goes on along the minus strand of DATMJH010000244.1, from coordinate 2,236 downwards.
GCCGGGTCGCCGGCTTCCCGGCGACAGCGCTGATCGAGCGAGGAGTGCAGCCATGGCCAAGCGGGCCCGCAAGCGCAAGGCACGCAAGAAGAGCAGCGCCAACCACGGCAAGCGGCCGAACGCCTGACCTCGCGCGGCACTGCCCTCACGGCGTCGTGACCCGCGGGCCCTCCCGACCCGGTGCCGTCACGACGGTGTGAGGGAGGTTCGGTCGGCACCGCCCGTCGAGGCCGGGTGGCGCAGCCGCCAGCCGGCCCAGGCGCTCTCGACCATGTCACGCAGGTCGTGCCGCGCGACGAACCCCAGCGCCTCGCGGATCCGGTCGGCCGAGGCGACGACGCGGGCCGGGTCGCCCGGGCGGCGCGGTGCGAACTCGGGCGTCACGTCGAGCCCGGTCACCTCGCCGACGGTGCGCACGACCTCGAGCACGCTGGCGCCCTCGCCGCGGCCGATGTTGTAGGTGGCCGACGGCGCCCCGGCGTCCAGGGCGCGAGCCGCGGCCAGGTGCGCCGAGGCGATGTCGGCCACGTGCACGTAGTCACGCACGCAGGTGCCGTCGGGGGTCGGGTAGTCGTTGCCGAACACCCGCGGCCGCTGACCGGCCTCGAGCCGCTCGAAGACCATCGGCACCAGGTTGAACACGCCGGCGTCGCCGAGCTCCGGGGTCGCGGCCCCGGCGACGTTGAAGTAGCGCAGCGACAGCGTGCGCAGGCCGTAGGCGCCGTCGCAGGCGCGCAGCACCCACTCGCCCACCAGCTTGGTCTCGCCGTACGGCGAGAGCGGCGCGCCGGGGGTGTCCTCGGTGACGACGTCGACGTCGGGCATGCCGTAGGTGGCGGCGCTGGAGGAGAAGACGAACCGGTCGACGCCGGCGTCGCGGCACGCGTCGAGCAGGCTGACCAGGCCGGTGAGGTTCTCGCGCCAGTACAGCAGCGGGTCGGCCACCGACTCGCCGACCTGCTTCTTGGCGGCGATGTGGACGACGCCGGTGACGCCGTGCTCGGCGAGAGTGCGCCGCACCAGGTCACCGTCGAGCAGCGTCCCGTGGACGAAGGCGGCGTCCCGGTCGACCCGGGAGGCGTCGCCCGTGGACAGGTCGTCGAGCGCGACGACGCGCGCGCCGTCGGCCACCATCGCGCGGACGACGTGCGCGCCGATGTAGCCGGCGCCGCCGGTGACGAGCCAGGTCATGCGCCCGGAGGCTAGCGAGCGTCCGACGGCGTCCGCGGCGGGTGTGTGCCAGGACGCGGACGCAGGGGGCCGGGGGGTCAGTCGGCGCGGTACTCGACGTGCTCGATCTCGACGCGCACCTGCTGGATGCGGGTGAGCACCCGCGACCGCAGCTCGTCGGGGGCGTGCTCACCGCCGCAGCAGCGGGCGACCAGCGCCTTGACCGCCTGCTCCAGGCCGTACTGGCGCAGGCACGGCGCGCACTCGTCGAGGTGGATGCGGACCTTGTCGTGGTGCGCGCCGTCGTCCTCGCCGTCGAGGTACAGGTAGACCGCCTCCAGCACCTCGCTGCACGGGGTCTCGTGCGGGTCGCCGCAGCTCACTGCTCCGCCCCCTCTCCCGAGCCGGCCTCGGCGCCGGCGCGCACCAGCCCGCGCTCGACGGCGTAGTCGGTGAGCTTGGCGCGCAGCCCGCGGCGGCCGCGGTGCAGCCGGCTCATCACGGTGCCGATCGGCGTGCCCATGATCTCGGCGATCTCCTTGTAGGAGAACCCCTCGACGTCGGCGAGGTACACCGCCATCCGGAAGTCCTCCGGGAGCTCCTGCAGGGCCTGCTTCACGTCGCTGTCGGGCAGGTGGTCGAGCGCCTCCGTCTCGGCGCTGCGCAGCCCGGTGGAGGTGTGCGCCTCGGCCGCCGCGATCTGCCAGTCGGTGATCTCGTCGGTGGGCGACTGCAGCGGCTGGCGCTGCTTCTTGCGGTAGCTGTTGATGAAGGTGTTGGTGAGGATCCGGTAGAGCCAGGCCTTGAGGTTGGTGCCCTCCTCGAACTGATGGAAGGCGGCGAAGGCCTTGACGAAGGTCTCCTGGACGAGGTCCTCGGCGTCGGCCGGGTTGCGCGTCATGCGCATCGCAGCGGCGTAGAGCTGGTCGAGGAACGGCAGCGCGTCGCGCTCGAAGCGCGCTCGTCGCTGCTCGCTCGTCTCGCGGACGTCGTCGCGCGGGTCGGGGGCGACCGGGCTCACCTCGCTCGTCGGGGAACCGCTGGGCAGCGGCGGCCGAGACGATAC
>DATMJH010000243.1:0-3750 GCA_035554015.1 Mycobacteriales bacterium | reverse complement strand
CTGTTCACGGTGCCGACGCCGACCGCGACGTCGACTGCCGAGTCGTCGGCACCGTGAACAGCGTGCAGGAGTACTGGGAGGCGGCGTTCGCGGAGACCGGCCGCCGTTACGAGCCGTCGACCACGGAGCTGTTCGAGGGCGGCACCTCCACCGGCTGCGGCAGCGCGACCTCGGCAGTGGGGCCGTTCTACTGCCCGGCCGACCGCGGCGTGTACTTCGACCTCGGCTTCTTCGACGAGCTCGAGACGCGGTTCGGCGCCCGCGGCGGGCCGTTCGCGATGGCCTACGTCATCGCGCACGAGTACGGCCACCACGTGCAGAACCTGGACGGCACGAGCGGCCGGGTCGACCGCCGCGAGCAGGGGCCGCAGTCGGACGCCGTCCGGCTGGAGCTGCAGGCCGACTGCTACGCCGGCGTCTGGGCGGCGAACGCCGTGGACACCGGCTTCCTGACCGAGCTCAGCGACCGTGACGTCGCCGACGCCCTGAGCGCCGCGGCAGCGGTCGGCGACGACCGCATCCAGGAGGCGGCCCGCGGACGCGTCGACCCGGAGTCGTGGACGCACGGCTCGGCCGAGCAGCGGCAGCGCTGGTTCACCACCGGCCTGCGCAGCGGCGACCCGGCTGCCTGCGACACCTTCGCGGTCGGCCGGGTCTAGGAGACGCCGACCACGGGCAGTCGCAGCGCAGCAGGAGCGGCAGCCGGCACGACGGGTGCCTTCGGCGCGACCGGCGCCAGCTTCTCGTACGGCGCCCCGAGCGGCGGACGCACGTCCTCGCCGTCCTTGTTCGGCCAGTACGCCATGGCGCGCTCGGCCTGCGCGGTGATGGTGAGCGACGGGTTGACGCCGAGGTTGGCCGAGATGGCCGACCCGTCCACGACGTGCAGGCCCGGGTGCCCGTACACGCGGTGGTAGGGATCGACGACACCGGTCCCGGGCGAGTCCCCGATGGCGCAGCCGCCGAGGAAGTGCGCCGTCATGGGGATGTCGAAGATCTCGCCGATGGACCCGCCCGGGAAGCCGTCGATCTCCTCCGCGAGCTTCGTGATGGCCTCGTGCGCGGCCGGGATGAAGGTCGGGTTGGGCACGCCGTGCCCCTGCTTCGAGGTGACGACGGTGCGCCCGAGGCGCTTCCTGGTGAACAGGGTGAGCGAGTTGTCGTTCGTCTGCATGACCAGCGCGATGATCGAGCGCTCGGACCACCTGTTGATGCCGGCGTAGAGCGACAGCGCCTGTCCGGGGTGCCGCGCCGCGGCGCCGAGCCAGGTCACCCACCGCGGGAACCGGCCGTCGCCGCGGGTGAGGATCGTCGACAGCAGCCCCATGGCGTTGGAGCCCTTGCCGTAGCGCACCGGCTCGACGTGGGTCTGCTCGTCCGGGTGGAAGGACGAGGTGATGGCGACGCCACGCGTGAAGTCGTACCTGTGGCGGTCGCGCCACCGCGCGGTCGCGCCGCCGAGCGCCTCGGAGTTGGTGCGGGTGAGCGCACCCAGCCGGTCGGACAGCCGCGGCAGGACGCCGCCGGCCTTCATGCGGTGCAGCAGCTGCTGCGTGCCCCACGTGCCCGCGGCGAGCACCACCTGGTCGGCGGTCCACGTGCGGCGGGTCGAGGCGGTGCGCCAGGCGCCGGTGCGCACCGTGTCGACGGCGTACCCGCCACCCTCCAGCGGGCGCACGGCGGTGACGGTGCGTTCTGCGTGCACCAGCGCGCCGGCCCTCTCCGCCAGGTGCAGGTAGTTCTTGACGAGCGTGTTCTTCGCGCCGTGCCGGCAGCCGGTCATGCACTCACCGACCTCGAGACAGCCGCGCCGGCGGGGCCCGGCACCGCCGAAGAAGGGGTCGTCCACCTCGACGCCGGGCTCCTTGCGGCCGTCGCGGCCGAAGAACACGCCGACCGGCGTCGTGGTGAACGTGTGCCCCACGCCCATCCGGTCGGCGACGCGCTTCACCACCTCGTCCGACGGCGTGGTCGTCGGGTTGGGCACCACGCCGAGCATCCGCTTGGCCTGGTCGTAGAACGGCGCCAGCTCCGAGCGCCAGTCGGTGATGTGCGCCCACTGCCGGTCGCGGTAGAAGTTGTCGCGCTTCGGCTCGTAGAGGGTGTTGGCGTAGTTCAGCGAGCCCCCGCCGACGCCGGCGCCGCCGAGCACGACGATGTCCGGGAGCACGTGGATGCGCTGGATGCCCTTGAGCCCGAGCTTCGGCGCCCACACGAACTTCCGGAGGTCCCACGAGGTCTTCGGGAAGTCGGCGTCCTCGTAGCGCCGGCCGGCCTCGAGGACGCCGACGCGGTAGCCCTTCTCGGTCAGCCGGAGGGCGCTGACGCTCCCGCCGAAGCCGCTGCCGACCACCAGCACGTCGTAGTGCGCCGCGCGACAAGCCCATGACACGCTCATGCCGGACAGGATGGCATCCGCTCGGAAGCAGGCAGACCGGCCCCTGACCCTCCTGCGCCGAAGATCTCCCGGTGCACCTCGACGAGCCGGGGGCCGCCGCTGTCCATGACGGCTGACTGCAGCGTCAGCCGCGCCTCCCGGCCGCTCAGGCTCAGCGCGCCGAGCCCGTTGCCGGTCAGCGGTCCGGTGGTGAGGTCCCACTCCACCTCCGGGGGCGGCAGTCGCACGCTGCGCGCCAGCAGCCGGCCGACGACGGCCGCCGGCCGGGACGCGGCCGCCGCGAACCCGCGCGCGACGGCGCGTGGCAGCGCGTTGCGCAGCGGTGAGCTCACGACCTGGACGACGCTGCTGCGCACCTGCGGCAGGGAGGGGAAGCGCAGCGGGGCCACGTAGGAGTGGTGCACGTCGCCGGAGAGCACGAGCACCGTCGACGGAGCGGACCCGCGCCGCCCCGATGCGACCTCGCCGAGCCGGCGGGTCAGCCGGTCGAAGCTGGCCGGGAACGCCGCCCAGTGCTCGAGGTCCGCACCCTGGCGGATCCGCTCCCCGAGCCGGGCGAACCGCCGGCCCCAGGCGCCACCGGTCAGGGCGCCGTCCCACCGCTCGAGGTCGTGCAGGGAGCGCTCCAGCACCAGCGGGAGGCTGCTCGCCACGATCAGGTGCGGGACGTCGCCGCACAGGAACCCCTCGACGAGCTCCCACTCGTCGTCGCTGAGCATCGCCCGCCGCCGCTCGTCGAGGACGCGGCCGGAGCGCGTGTCGACCACGACCAGGCGGGCGACGCCGAGGTCTCGCCCGTAGCTCCAGCGCACGAGCGTGCCGCCGTCGACCTCGTCGTCGGCCAGCTCGGCGTACCGGCGCAGCGCCGGACCGCCCTCGTCGCGGACGGCGTCGAGGACGCCCTCGGCCCGGACCCGCTCCGGCGGCAGGTTCCCCAGGTGCTGGTAGAGCCAATACGACATGTACGCGCCGGTGATCCGCGGCCGCCACCACGGCGTGCGCGCCATCTCGGCCCGCCAGGCCGCGGAGGTGTTCCAGTCGTCGCGCACGTCGTGGTCGTCGAAGATCATCGCTGACGGCACGGTGGCCAGCAGCCACCGCACCTCCGGGTCGGTCCACGAGTCGCGGTACAGCCAGGTGTACTCCTCGAAGTCGGCGACCTCGCCCCGGGGCGCGCTGTCGCCGCTGGTGCGGGAGAAGCAGGTCGAGCGGCGCGGCGACACGCCCTCGTCGGCGTACACCTGGTCGCCGAGCATCAGCAGCAGGTCCGGCAGCGCCCGCTCGCCCGCCTGCAGCGCCAGCGCGAGCGCCTGCAGCGCGTCGACGCCGACGCCGTCCGGGTGCTCGTCGAC
>DATMJH010000242.1:0-2582 GCA_035554015.1 Mycobacteriales bacterium | reverse complement strand
GGTGCGGGGCGTGCGCATCGCGATCGTGTCCGAGTGCTTCCTCCCCGTGGTCAACGGCGTCACCAACTCCGTGCTGCGCGTCCTCGAGCACCTGCGCGCAGCCGGTCACGACGTGCTCGTCGTCGCACCCGGTGCGGACGACCCGGCCGAGCACGACGGCGTCCCGGTGGTCCGGGTGCCCGCGCTGGACCTGCCGGTGGTCAACTCGATGCCGGTGGGTGTGCCGTCGCGGCGGGTGCTGCAGGCGCTGCGCGCGTTCCGGCCCGACGTCGTACACCTGGCCGCGCCGTTCGTCGTCGGGGCCCGGGGGCTGGCCACGGCGCGGCGCCTCGGCGTGCCGACCGTCGCCGTCTACCAGACCGACGTCGCCGGCTTCGCCGCGTCGTACGGTCTCGGCTGACCGCGCGCGCCGCCTGGCGGTGGACCTGCCGGCTGCACGCGCTGACCGACCGGACCCTCGCGCCGTCGAGCTGGGCAACGGAGGCGCTGCGGGCCCGCGGGGTACCGCGGGTGCACCAGTGGGGACGCGGGGTCGACACCCGCCGGTTCACCCCGTCGAAGCGCGACGCCGAGCTGCGAGCGCGGCTGGCCCCGCGCGGTGAGCTGTTGGTCGGCTACGTCGGGCGGCTGGCGCCGGAGAAGCAGCTGGAGCGGCTCGCCGCGCTGGCCGGCCTGCCGGGGACCCGGCTCGTCGTGGTCGGCAGCGGGCCCGCGGAGAAGGGCCTGCGGACACTGCTGCCCGGCGCGGCGTTCCTCGGCTTCCGCGACGGCGACGACCTCGCCCGCACGTACGCCTCGCTCGACGTCTTCGTGCACACCGGGCCGTCCGAGACGTTCTGCCAGGCCGTGCAGGAGGCGCTGGCGTCCGGGCTGCCGGTGGTGGCCCCGGATGCAGGCGGGCCCCGGGACCTGGTGCTGCCGGGCCGGACCGGCTTCCTCGTCCCACCCCGGCCCGTCGACGGCGACGGCGCGGCCGCCGACGCCGGGCTGGTGGCCGCGGTGCGGGCGCTCGCCGATCCGTCGACCCGGGAGGTTCGGCGCCGCCGCCCGTCGTTCCGTACTGCGGCGCACCTGGTCCGTGGTGTGCGACGAGCTGCTCGGCCACTACGCCGCCGTCCTCGCCGCCCCCGCGCACCGGGCGGCGTAGTGCGCATCGTCCAGCTCGCGAACTTCTACGGACCCCGTTCCGGCGGGCTGCGCACGGCACTGCACCACCTCGGCGCGGGGTACACCGACCGCGGCCACGAGGTCGTGCTCGTCGTGCCGGGGCGCCGCTCCGGCGTCGAGGAGCTCTCCGGCGGCGTCCGCCGGTACACGATCGCCGCGCCGCAGCTGCCCGGGACGGGTGGCTACCGGGCCGTCGACCCGTGGCGGGTGCGGCGACTCCTGCACCGGCTCGCGCCCGACGCGCTGGAGGTCTCCGACCGGCTCACGCTGCGCGGGCTGGGCCGGTGGGCGCGGCGGCAGGGGCTGCCCGCCGTCGTCGTCTCGCACGAGCGCCTCGACCGGCTGCTCGCGCAGTTCCTGCTACCCGCCGGCGCCGCCCGCCGGTGCGCCGACGCGGCGAACGCGCGGATGGCGCAGGCCTACGACACGGTCGTGTGCACCACGGCGTTCGCCCGCGCCGAGTTCGACCGGATCGGCGCGCCGAACGTCGTCCAGGTGCCGCTCGGGGTGGACCTCGCGACGTTCTCCCCGCGGCACCGCGACGGCGGCCTGCGCGCCGAGCTCGCCGCCGGCGCCGACACCGTGCTCGTGCACTGTGGGCGGCTGTCGCCGGAGAAGCACCCCGAGCGCAGCGTCGACACCGTGGCGGCGCTGCGCGCGGCCGGGCACAGCGTGCGCCTGGTGGTGGCCGGGGACGGACCGCGCCGCCCCGCGCTGCAGCGCCGGGCGGCCGGCCTGCCCGTGACCTTCGTCGGCTTCGTGCCCGACCGGTCGCGGCTGGCCCGCCTGCTCGCCTCCGCCGACGTCTCGCTGGCGCCGGGTCCGCACGAGACGTTCGGCCTCTCGGCGCTGGAGGCGCTGGCCAGCGGCACCCCGGTGGTGGTGTCGGCGTCGTCGGCGCTGCCGGAGATCGTCGACGCGCGCTGCGGGGCCACCGCCGCCGACTCGCCCGCCGCCTTCGCGGCCGGGGTCGCGACGATGCTCGCCGCCCGCGAACCCGCCCGCCGCGCGGCCCGGGCGCGGGCGGAACAGTTCTCGTGGCCGGCCGCGGTGGACCGCATGCTGAGCACCTTCGGTGCGGCGAACTCACGCATCGCGCCGAGCACCGCGGCCCGGCGGTCCGGGTCGAGCCGGTCGTAGGCCTGAACCGGACTCAGCCGGGCGGCGCCAACGTCTCGGGTCGCAGGACGCGGCTGCAGCCGTCCACGTGCACGCGCACGAGGTAGTGCTCCGCGTCGTAGCAGAAACGCAGGCGGTCCCCGGTCGGCGTGAGCTGTCCCCCGCTCTCGATCACCTCGTCGTCGTCGTCGACCGCGGCGAGGTGCAGGACGGCCTCGTCGCCGTCCGGATCGTGCGTGACGCGCAGTGCGCCGGTACGGATCGTCTCCGGCCGCAGGATGCGTGAGACCTGCCAC
>DATMJH010000241.1:0-19448 GCA_035554015.1 Mycobacteriales bacterium | reverse complement strand
GACTGGCCTTGCCGTCGAGGGCCAATTCGAGGACAGTGGCCTGCGTGACGACGGTCTCCGGCATCCACCTCGCCCGGCTGCTCGCCGACTGGCGGCTCGCCGCGGCCACCGGGCCGTCGTACCTGCGGCTCGCCGCGGCGGTGCGCGCGCTCGTCGTCGACGGCCGGCTCCCGCTGGCGGCCCGGCTGCCGGCCGAGCGGGAGCTCGCCGCCCGGCTCGGCGTGAGCCGCACGACCGTCACGGCGGCCTACGACGCGCTGCGTCGCGAGGGCTTCGTGCACGCCCGCCAGGGCGCCGGCACCTTCACGGCGCTGCCGCCGGGGCACGTGCACCAGGCGGCCGGCTTCACCGCCGTGCCCGGCGCCGCGCCGCTCGACCTGGCGGTGGCGAGCCCCGAGGCCCCGGAGGGCGTCGCGGACGCCGTCGAGCGCGCCGCCGGCCGGCTCGGCCGGCACCTGCGCGGCCACGGCTACGACGTGCTCGGCCTGCCCGAGCTGCGGGAGGCCGTCGCCGCCCGGTACAGCGCGCGCGGCCTGCCGACCTCCGCCGACCAGGTCGTCGTCACTGCGGGCGCGCTCGCCGGCACGGGTCTGGTCGCGCGGGCGCTCGTCGGTCCGGGCGACCGCGTCGTCGTCGACACCCCCACCTACCCCAACGCGCTCGACGTCGTCCGGCGCAGCGGCGGCCGGCTCTCCGGGGTCGCCCTCGACGACGACGGCTGGGACCTCGACCGCATCGAGACGGCCTACCGATCGGCGCTGCCGCGGCTCGGCTACGTCGTCGCCGACTTCGCCAACCCGACCGGGCACCTGCTCGACGCCGACGGCCGGGCCCGGTTGGTGCGCGCCGCGACGCGTGCCGGCAGCACGCTGCTCGTCGACGAGACGCTCGTCGACGTCCGGCTCGACGACGTGGCGGCCCCGCCACCGGTGGCCGCGTTCGCCGACGACGACACCGTCCTCACCGTCGGGTCGCTGAGCAAGAGCCACTGGGGCGGGTTGCGCACCGGGTGGCTGCGGGCGCCGCGCCCGCTCGTCGCGCGGCTGGCCGAGGCGCGCGCCGCCGTCGACCTCGCGCCGCCGGTGCTCGAGCAGCTCGTCGCCGTCGAGCTGCTGACCGACACCGCCGGCGCGCCGGCCGACCGCCTCGCGCAGCTGCGCGCCCGCCGGTCGGCGCTCACCAGCGCGCTGGCGGAGCACTGCCCCCGCTGGTCGTGGAGGCAGCCCGCGGGCGGGCTCGTGCTGTGGGTGCGGCTCGACGCGCCGGCGGCGACCGCGCTGGCGGCCGCCGCGGCCCGCCGCGGCGTGCGGCTCGTCCCGGGCGGGCGGTTCGCGGTGGACGGCACCGGCGAGCGGCACGTCCGCGTCCCGTACGCGCTGCCGGAGCCGGCACTGCGCGACGCCGTGGCGCGGCTCGCCGCAGCGGCGGAGGAGCTCGCGGCGCCGCTCGCCCCGCTCGCCGCGGTCACGTGACGGCGGCGACGTGACGGCGGCGACATGACGCCGGCGGACCGGCTGCGGGCCGAGCTCGACGAGGTGCGCGCCGCGGTGCAGCGGCTCACCCGCGACCTGGCCGAGGTCGTCGCCGCGTCGGAAGGGTCGAACGCCGACGACGAGCACGACCCGGAGGGCGCGACGATCGGGTTCGAGCGGGCCCAGCTGACCTCGCTGCTGCAGGCCGCCCGCCGGCGGGAGCGCGAGGTGCAGTCGGCCCTGGCAGCGCTCGCCGCCGGCGGCTACGGCACCTGCGCCTCCTGCGGCGGCCCGATCGGCGCCGAGCGGCTCGCGGCGCGACCGTCGGCGGGCACCTGCGTGCGCTGCGCGTCCGCGGCTCGCTGAGCCGGGTGCTCGACGGCGCCGCAGCGCCGTGGGACAACAGCAGCGTGCCCGTCACCAGCCCCCGCCGCGCGTGGGTGCCCGCCGTGCTCGTGTCCGTCGCGCTCGCGGTCGCGGCCTGCAGCGACGGCGGCGACCCCGAGCCGGTGGTCTCGGCCACGTCGCTGAGCCCGACCCCCGCTCCGGGTGCGAGCGAGCCCGCGACACCGATGTCGCCGTCGCCGGCGGAGAGCGACGGGCCGGCCGGCCCGGAGGTCGCGTTTCCCGCCGACCGTGCTGCGGACACGGCGCCGGCGGAGCGCAGCGGCGACGGGCTCACGGTGGTCGACGTGCGCGTCGGCGCGCACGACGGCTACGACCGGCTGGTGCTCGAGCTCGCCGGCGAGGGCACCGTCGGCTGGCGGGTCGAGTACGACGACGACCCGCGCACGCCGGGCGAGGGCGCGCAGGTCGACCTCGCCGGCGACGCGACGCTGAGCATCCTGCTCGACGGCGTCGGCTACCCCTTCGACACCGGCGTCGCCGAGTACGGCGGCCCACGACGGTTCTCGCCCGGGCTGGCGGCGCTGCGGGAGGTGCAGCTCGGCGGCGTGTTCGAGGGGTACTACGACGCGTTCGTCGGCGTGGCGGACGAGCTGCCGTTCCGCGTGTTCCGGCTCGCGGACCCCCAGCGGGTGGTGGTCGACGTCGTCCACGCCGGCTGAGCTCCCGGCCGGCTGACGGCTACGGCGTGACGGCGCGGTGCAGGCCGGCGAGCGACTCGCGCAGCAGCGCCCGCGCCCCGGTGGCCGCCGCGTGCGCCGCGAGGGCCGCCGACAGCGACACCGCGAGCACGCGCGCGCGCAGCTCACGCTCGGCGTCGACCGGGCCGTAGGCGTCGAGCAGCGCGGTGCGCGCGGCGCCGGTGAACGCCGCCCAGGCGAGCGACAGGTCGACGGCGGGGTCGGCCAGGCACACGTCGCCCCAGTCGACGACGCCGGTCGCGCTGCCGTGCCCGTCGACCAGCAGGTGCCGCACGTGCAGGTCGCCGTGCACCAGCACCGGCGACGCGGTCGGCGGCGGCAGCCGGTTGCCCTCGTCGAGCAGTGCGCGGACGTCGTCGTCCGGCTGCCACAGCCCTGCCCCGGCGAGCTCGTCGAGCCACGGCCGGGTGCGCTCGACCCGCCGGGCGGTGTCGCCGCGGGCCGTCGGGTCGTGCGGCAGCGGCACGGGCGCGGCGCAGTGGTGGAGCGAGCGCAGGAAGCCGCCGGCGGCAGCCGCTACGGCGACGCGCGCGTCGTCGCGCAGACCGCTCTCGGCCAGCTCGGTGCCCGGCACCAGGCGCGCGCCCGTGAACGGCCACGGGAAGCCCTCGTCCGGCCGGCCGCGCAGCTCGGGCACCGGCACCCGCAGCGGCAGCCGTGGTGCGAGCGCGGGCAGCACGGCGAGCTCGCGCTCCTGTGCCTGGAGCGCGACGGGCCGCCGAGGGAACCTGAACACCCACACGCCGTCGACCAGCACGACGGTGTTGTCCCACCCGCTCGCCAGGTGCTCGACCGGCCGGCCCGCGAGATGCGGGAACTGCCGACGCACCAGGCGTTCTGCGAGCGCGACGTCGACCTCGTGCTCGGCATCCCACTCCCGCGGTGCCGTCGTCACGGAGGCGATCGGCGCACGACGCGCGCGTCCAGGTCGACAGCGGAGCGCGGCGGTGCACCGGCGTCGTCGTCGGCGGTCACGCGACCAGCGTGGCACCGCGCGGAGCCGGCCGTCACACCCGCAGGCGCAACCCCCGCGGCGTCGGGCGGAACCCGGCGGCCTCCAGAGCCAGACCGAGCGCTGAGGTGAGAGCCGGCTCGCCGTCGGCCTTCTCGACGGTCAGCCGGCCGAGTGCGCCGTCGCGCACGGCCAGCGCCAGGGCGTCGGCCGCGGGCGCGACGCAGCTGTCGTCGTCGGTGAACGACAGCAGCGTCCTGCCGCCGCGTTCGACGTAGAGCACCAGCCGCCCGTCGACGAGCACGACCAGCGCCCCGGCCTTGCGACCCGGCCGGTGCCCGGACTCCTGGGGCGGCCACGGCAGCGCGGCGCCGTAGGGATTGGCCGGGTCGGTGGCGGCGAGCACGACGGCGCGCGCGTCGTCCCGGCGCCGGCGCTGCCGCTGCGTCGCGGGTGAGGCGTCCCAGCCGCCGGGCACCGGCGTGGACCAGAGCGGCTCCTCCGGCTGCGTGCCCGTCGCGGCCAGGGCGCGCATCCGGTCGACCGCCCCGGGCGCGGCGAACTGGGCGGCGCCGAGCCCCTCGACGAAGTAGCCGCGCCGGACGCGTCCGGCTTCCTCGAACGCCTTGAGCACCTGGTACACGGCGGCGAACCCGCCGGGCACGCGCTCGGCGACGACCGAGCCGCGCGTGACGACGCCGTAGCGGTCGAGCAGCGCCTCGGCGACCGCGGTGGTGCGCCGGGTCGGGTCACTCTCGCGCGTCGGCAGCAGCGACCACCGGCCGGCGGCTGCCGGCGGGCCGGTGCGCGTGGGCATCACGGGCCGCCCGTAGCGCGAGCGCTGCCGCGCCGGGGCGCGCTTGCTGCTGTGCGTGGTGCGGCCGGTGCCCAGCAGGGCGCGCAGCGGGGTGAGCGTGTCGTTGGTGACCAGGCCGGCCCAGACGAGCTCCCACAGGGCAGCGGCCAGCGCCGTGTCCCCGACAGCGGCATCGAGCTCGCCGACCCGGTCGCTGATCGCGCGGAAGAACAGGGCCGCCCCGCCGTCCAGCGCGTCGAGCACCTGCGACTGCAGCGGCGTCAGCGCCAGCTCCGGGTCGACCGGCGGGAGCAGCAGGTCGGCGGAGTCGGCCGGCTGCAGCGACACCCACCCGTCGTTGCCGGGCAGTGCCCCGGCGCCGGCCCAGAGCACCTCGCCGCTCGAGGTCAGCTCGTCGAGCAGCGAGGGGGAGTAGTCGGCGACGCGCGACGGCAGCACGAGCTGCTCGAGGGCACTGGCCGGCACCGGCACGCCCTGCAGCTGCTCGACGGCGCGCAGCAGGCCGTCGACGCCGCGGCCGGCCTGCCTGCCGAGGCCCTGCCACTGCGGCAGGAAGCGCGCGAGCGCGTCCGGCGGGACCGGCTCGACCTCCTTGCGGAGCTTGGCCAGCGACCGGCGGCGCAGCGTGCGCAGCACCTCGGCGTCGCACCACTCCAGCCCCGTGCCGCCGGGCCGGAACTCGCCGTGGACGACGCGCCCCGAGGCCGACAGCCGGGCGAGCGCCGCGTCGACCACGGCGACGCCGAGGCCGAACCGGTGCGCGACGTCGGCGGGGTGGAACGGCCCGTGCGTGCGCGCGTAGCGCGAGACGAGGTCGCCGAGCGGATCGCGCACCGGCTCGGTGAAGGCCTCGGCGACGCCGACGGGCAGCGCGACGCCGAGCGCGTCCTGCAGCCGGCCGGCGTCCTCGACGGCGGCCCACCGCTCCTCGCCGGCGACGCGCACGCGGATGACCCGCCGGGCGTCCTCGAGCTCGTGCAGCCAGGCCGGCTCGGCGCCGCGCGCGACCGCCTCGGCGGTGGTGAGGTCGCCGAGCACGCGCAGCAGGTCGGCCACGCCCTCGGCGTCCTTGACCGGGTGGACGCGGCGCTGCACCTCGCGCTCGACCTCGTCGAGCGCCTCGGGGGAGAGCAGCTCGCGCAGCTCGGCCTGGCCGAGCAGCTCGGCGAGCAGCGCGCTGTCGAGCGACAGGGCCTGGGCTCGGCGCTCGGCCAGCGGCGCGTCGCCCTCGTACATGAACGCGCCGATGTAGCCGAACAGCAGCGAGCGCGCGAACGGCGACGGCGACGGCGTCTCGACCTCCACGACGCGCACCCTGCGGGCCTCGACGTCGCGCATCAGCTGCACCAGCCCCGGCACGTCGAAGACGTCCTGCAGCACCTCGCGCATCGTCTCGAGGACGACCGGGAAGCTGCCGTACTGCGCCGCCACCTGCAGCAGCTGCGCGGAGCGCTGCCGCTGCTGCCACAGCGGCGTGCGCCGCGTCGGGTTGCGCCGGGGCAGCAGCAGCGCGCGTGCCGCGCACTCGCGGAAGCGCGAGGCGAACAGCGCCGACCCGCCGACCTCGGCCTGCACCGCGGGCTCGACGTCGTCGGGCTCGAACACGGCGACCGCGCCCGACGGCGGCTCGTCGCCGTCCATCTCCGGCAGCCGCAGCACGATGCCGTCGTCGGAGTGCATCGACTGCACGTCGACGCCGTAGGTCTCGCGCAGCCGTGCTGACAGCGCCAGCGCCCACGGCTGGTTCACCGGCGCCCCGAACGGCGAGTGGATGGCGAGCCGCCAGTCGCCCAGCTCGTCGCGGAACCGCTCGACGAGGATCGTCCGGTCGTCGGGCAGCACGCCGGTCGCCTCGCGCTGCTCGCGCAGGTACGCGAGCAGGTTGGCGGCGGCGTTGGCGTCGAGCCCGCCGTCCTGCAGCCGCTGCCGCGCCTCTTCGTCCGACAGCGTCGACAGCTCGCGCAGGAAGGCGCCCAGCGCGCGGCCGAGCTCCGCCGGCCGGCCGGGCGCGTCGCCGTGCCAGTACGGCATGCGGCCGGGCTGGCCGGGCGCCGGCGTCACCAGCACCCGGTCGTGGGTGATGTCCTCGATCCGCCAGGCGCTCGAGCCGAGCAGGAACACGTCGCCGACCCGCGACTCGTAGACCATCTCCTCGTCCAGCTCGCCGACGCGGCTCCCCTTCTCGCCCACGAGGAACACCCCGAACAGGCCGCGGTCGGGGATGGTGCCGCCGCTGGTGACGGCGAGCCGCTGCGCGCCCGGCCGGCCGGCCAGCACGCCGGTGACGCGGTCCCAGGTGATGCGCGGCCGCAGCTCGGCGAACTCGTCGCTGGGGTAGCGGCCGGAGAGCATGTCGAGCGTCGCCTCCAGCGCGCTCTGCGGCAGTGTCGAGAACGGCGCGCTGCGCCGCACCAGCGCCGCCAGGTCGTCGACCGTCCAGCTGTCCGTCGCGCACATGGCGACGACCTGCTGCGCCAGGACGTCGAGCGGGTTGCGCGGGTACGACGTGGCCTCGATGCCGGCGCTGACCATCCGCTCGGCGACCACGGCGCACTGCACGAGGTCACCCCGGTACTTCGGCAGGACGACGCCGCGCGAGACCGCACCGACCTGGTGCCCGGCGCGACCGATGCGCTGCAGCCCGCTCGCCACCGACGGCGGCGACTCCACCTGCACGACGAGGTCGACCGCGCCCATGTCGATGCCGAGCTCGAGCGAGCTCGTGGCCACGACGCACGGCAGCCGGCCGGACTTCAGCGCCTCCTCGATCTGCGTGCGCTGCTCGCGCGAGACCGAGCCGTGGTGCGCGCGCGCGATCTCGACGACCCCGTCACCGCTGGGGGTGCCGTTGCCCCACGGCGCGCTCGGCCGGCCGGTGCCGCCCTGCCCGGGGTGCTGCGCCGGGCCACGCAGGAACGACGCCCCGCCGGGCCTCACGCCGCTCGATCCCTCCGGCCGGTCGAGGTCCAGCACCGGCTCCTCGGCGGGGCCGAGCACGCGCTCGGTGGCGATCTCGTTGAGCCGCGACGTCAGCCGCTCGGCGGTGCGCCGGCTGTTGCAGAACACGATGGTCGACCGGTGCTGCTCGACGAGGTCGACGATGCGCTCCTCGAGCGCGGGCCAGATGCTCGCGCGGGGCTCCGCGCCGGCCGCGGATCCGCCGCTCACCGGGCCGGTGACCTCACCGAGCGCCGCCATGTCCTCGACCGGCACGACGACCTCGACGTCGATCGTCTTGGCGGCCGGCGGCTGCACGACGGTGACCTCGCGCGAGCCGCCGAGGAAGCGCGCGACCTCGTCGATCGGCCGCACCGTCGCCGACAGGCCGATCCGCTGCGCCGGTCGAGCGAGCAGCGCGTCGAGCCGCTCGAGGGTCAGTGCGAGGTGCGCGCCGCGCTTGGTCCCGGAGACCGCGTGCACCTCGTCGACGATGACCGTCTCGACGCCGCGCAGCGACTCGCGGGCGGCCGAGGTCAGCACGAGGAACAACGACTCGGGCGTGGTGATGAACACGTCGGGCGGGGTGCGCGCGAACGCGCGCCGCTCCTCCACCGGGGTGTCGCCGGAGCGGGTGCCGACGCGGATCTCCGGCACCGGCAGGTCGAGCCGCTGCGCCGCCTGCCGGATGCCCGTCAGCGGCGCGCGAAGGTTGCGCTCGACGTCGACCGCGAGCGCCTTGAGCGGGCTGACGTAGAGCACCCGGCAGCGGTGCCTGGGGTTCTCCGGCGGTGCTGTCGCGGCGAGCCGGTCGAGCGACCAGAGGAACGCCGAGAGCGTCTTGCCGGATCCGGTCGGCGCGACGACGAGCGTGCTCTGGCCGCTGCTGATCGCCTCCCACGCCCCCGTCTGCGCCGCGGTGGGGGCAGCGAAGGCGCCCTCGAACCACGCGCGCGTGGCGGGGGAGAAGCGGGCGAGCGCGGACACCGGCCGATTCTCCCCTGCCGGTGCGGCATCCACCTGCCGGGACGGCAGGTGTCAGCCGGCCAGCCGCGGAGGAACCTGCGCACCGTCGTCGACCCGGTCGTCGGCGGGTGCGGCGGGCGTCGCGAGCAGCGGCAGCCGCACCGTGAAGCGCGCCCCGCCCTCGGGGCGGTTCGCCGCCTCCACCGTGCCGCCCTGCGCCTCGACGAGCTGCCGGACGATGTACAGGCCGAGACCGACGCCGCCGTACTCGCGGGTGTTGGCGGGGGCGCCCTGGAAGAACGGCGAGAACAGCGACGCGGTCGAGCCCGGCGGCAGACCGACCCCGTGGTCGCACACCTCCACCACCGCCGCCGAGCCCTCGGCGCGGACGCCGACGATCACCTCGCCGCCGCGGGGGCTGTACTTCACCGCGTTCTCGAGCAGCTGGCCCACGATGTGCTGCACGCTCGTCGCGTCGCCGACAGCGCGCACCGGTGCCTCGGGCAGCTGGATGCCCGTGCGGTGCCGCTGCGACAGCCCGTCGAAGCGGGCGACGGCGGTCTGCACGGCCACGCCCAGGTCGAACGGCTCGCTGGTCACGGAGTGCCGCGAGGCGCCGGCGCGCGCGCCGAGCAGCAGGTGATCGGTCAGCGCGACCAGCGCGTCGGTGCGCTCGGCGATGGTGCGCAGCGCCTCCTGCCGCGCGCCGTCGTCGAGCCGGTCCCACCGGCGTTGCAGGACGTGCAGGTACCCCTTGATGGCGGTGAGCGGCGTGCGCAGCTCGTGGCTGCTGGTGGCCAGGAACAGGTCCTTGGCCTCGTCGAGCGCGCGCTGCCGGCTGATGTCCCGGACCGTCACGACGCGCTCCCGGGTGTGGCTGAGCTCGGTGGTCACCGCCTCGAGCCAGCGCCCGCCGACGTGCGAGACCACCGGCGCGCCGCTCTCGCCGACGGGTACCGGCGGAGGCGCGCCGAGCAGGGCGATCGAGCTGCCGCCCAGCAGTTCGACGGCCCGGCGGTTGCACGACTCGACGCGCCCCTCGGGGTCGAGCACGAGGACGCCGTCGGCGAGCAGGTCGACCACGGCCTGCTCGTGCTCGCGCTGCGCCACCACCTCGGCGTGCGAGCGCTCCAGCCGCCGCACGGTCCGGGCCAGCGTCTCCGCCACCAGGATGCACACGGGGATCGCGACGGTGACCGACGCGACGGCGTTGGCCGGGCGGTCCTCCTGCACGAGGAACGGCAGCACGTAGGCGGCCGTCGCGAGCGGCGCGAGGGCGAACGACGTCCTCGGCGGCTGCGCCAGCCCGACCCAGACGAACACGACGACGAAGTAGACGGCGTAGCTGTAGGCACCCACCCCGCCGAACAGGTTCGAGACGGCGATCAGGCCGAAGGCGACCAGCACGAGCAGCAGCGGCGCGCGCGGCGAGAACCGGTCCCACGGCAGCCGGAGGGCGACTGCGCCGAGCGCCATCGCGGTCAGCGCGACCCCGTTCAGCACCGCGATGTCCAGGTGCCCGCTGCCCGGCAGGTAGTTGTTGACGAGCGTCAGCGCGCCGGCGGCAAGCAGCAGCCGACCACCCTGGTGCCCAGCGCGCAGCCGGGCCGCTCCGCCCATGCCCGGAGTATCGGCCTGCGCCGGGCGGCGGTTCAGCGGAAGCGCCGGAGATGGTCCTTTCGGACCATCGCGCTGCGTGCAGCCGGAACCGCGACGTCTTCTCCGCGCGTCGCACCCGACTGCGGCACGCCCCACGCGACCGGCGGGCCGGTGGTGCCGGCGGGCAGGATGGCCCCCGTGGACTACCCGGCGCACTGGGAGGCGGACGCCGTCCTCACCGACGGCGGCACCGTGCACCTGCGCCCGATCCGGCCCGACGACGCCGACCTGCTGCGCGAGTTCCACTCGCGGCTGTCGCCGGACACCGTCTACAACCGGTTCTTCACGATGATGCGCGTGCTGCCGGCGCGCGACGTCGAGCGCTTCACCACCGTCGACCACGACGGCGGCCCGCTCGTCGTGGCGCTGCTGCAGGGCGCGATCGTCGGCGTCGCCCGCTACGACCGGCTGCCCGCGTCGGGGGACGCGCCGGTCGAGGCCGAGGTCGCCGTCGTCGTCGAGGACGCGCACCAGGGCCGGGGCCTCGGCCCGCTGCTGCTGGAGCACCTCACCGCCGCGGCGCGCGAGCGGGGGATCGAGCGGTTCCGGGCCGACGTGCTGCCGAGCAACCGGCGGATGCTGACGGTCTTCCGGTCGGCGGGGTTCGAGGTCGACCGCGAGCTGGCCGACGGGTACGTCGAGCTGAGCTACCCGATCGGGGTCACCGAGGCCTCGCTCGAGGTGATGCGCGCCCGCGAGCACCGGGCCGAGGCGCGCAGCGTGGCGCGGCTGCTGAGCCCGAAGGCGGTCGCCGTCGTCGGCGCGAGCAGGGAGGCCGGCACGGCCGGGCACGAGGTGTTCCGCTCGCTGCTCGCGCACGGCTTCGAGGGTCCGGTCTACCCGGTCAACCCGGCCGCGCCGCACGTGGCCAGCGTGCGCGCCTGGGCCGACGTGCGCGACGTGCCGGACGACGTCGACCTCGCCGTCGTCGCGGTGCCGGCCGCGCAGGTGGCCGAGGTCGTGCGGGCCTGCGCGGACAAGCGCGTGCGCGGCGTCGTCGTGCTCTCCGGCGGGTTCTGGGACGCCGGAGCGGAGGGTCGTGAGCGGCTGGCGGAGGTGGTGCGGATCGCCCGCGACGGCGGCCTGCGGCTGATCGGCCCGAACGCCATGGGCGTCGTCAACACCGACCCGGCGGTGCGCCTGCACGCGACGTTCGCGCAGGGATCGCCGCCGGCCGGCCGGGTCGGCGTCTTCAGCCAGTCCGGCGGGCTGGCCGGCACGGTGCTCGCCGAGCTGTCCCGGCGCTCGCTCGGGCTGTCGACGTTCGTCTCCATCGGCGACCGCGCCGACGTCTCCGGCAACGACCTGCTGCAGTACTGGGAGGACGACGAGCGCACCGACGTGGTGCTCATGCACCTGCAGGGCTTCGGCAACCCGCGCAAGTTCGCGCGCATCGCGCGCCGGGTCGGGCGCACGAAGCCGGTGGTGGCGCTCAAGAGCGGCCGCGGTGCGGGCGACGCCGCGGTCGACGCGCTGTTCGCCTCCGCCGGCGTCGTGCGGGTCGACACGCTGGCGCAGCTGTTCGAGACCGCGCAGCTGCTGGCGCTGCAGCCGCTGCCCGCCGGTCGCCGCGTCGGGATCGTCAGCACGTCGTCGGCGCTGGCGGCGCTGGCCACCGACGCCTGCCGGGCCGGGGGGCTCACGGTGCCGGTGCTGCCCGACGCCGTGCAGCAGTCGCTGACGGCGCTCGACGTCGTCACCGCGGCACAGAACCCGGTGGACCTCGGGCCGCTCGCTCCGCCGGAGCAGCTCGGCGAGGCGTTGCGCCTGGTACGCGACTGCGGCGAGGTCGACGCCGTGCTGGCCCTGGTCACGCCCCACCCGCGGCAGGACGAGCTCGGTGCGCAGCTGCTCGCGGCGTCGGCGGGTTCGGAGGTGCCGGTGCTGGCCTCGTACCTGGGCCACGACGGCGTGTGCCCGCAGCTGGCGGCGCCGGGTGACTGCGGTGCCCCCGGCCGCGGGTCGGTGCCGTCCTGGGCGTCGCCGGAGGCCGCGGCGCTCGCGCTGGTGCGCGCGGCCGACCACGCGGCGTGGCGGACGCGTGAGCCGGGATCGGTCCCCGACCTCGACGGCATCGACGTCGAGGCCGCGCGGGCCGCGGTCGCGGGGCTGCCGCTGGACGGCGAGTGGCTCGCTCCGGGCACGACCGCACGGCTGCTCGGCGCCGTCGGCCTGCAGGTGTGGCCGGCCGCGCGGGTCCGGACGCTCGACGAGGCGCTCGACGCCGCCCGGCTGTTCGGCTGGCCGGTGGGCCTCAAGAGCGCCGACGAGCGGTGGCGCAACCGCACCGACGTCGGCGCCGTCCGGCTCGACCTGGACGACGAGGCGGCGCTGGAGGAGGCGTGGAAGGCCATCGAGCCGTTCGTCGTGCCGGGGGAGGCGTTCGTGCAGCCGATGGCGCCGGGCGGCGTCTCGACCGTGCTGCGGCTGGTGGAGGACCCTGCCGTCGGACCGCTGCTGTCGCTGCGCCTCGGCGGGGTCGCCGCCGACCTGCTCGCCGACCCGGTGACGCGGACGGCGCCGCTGACCGACGTCGAGGCCGAGGAGCTGGTGCACGGCATCCGCGGGGTGACGCTGCTGCGCGGCACCGACGTGCCGGCGCTCGAGGACGCCGTGCTGCGCGTCGCCCGGCTCGCGGAGGAGGTGCCGGAGGTGGGCGAGGTGCTGCTCGACCCGGTGCTGGTCGGGGCGCGCGGCATCACCGTGCTGCACGCCGGCGCGCGGCTGCTGCCACCGGGCGTCGACCCCGAGCTGGGGCCGCGCCGGCTGCTCGACCTGCGCTCGGGCTGACGCAGGATGGTCCGGTGCGGCTGAGCGAGTTCTGGGGACGGATGGAGCGCCGGCTGGGGCACGGCTACGCCCGGTCGTGGGCGGCCGACCAGGTGCTGCCGCAGCTGGAGGGCCGCACCGTCGAGCAGGCGCTGGCCGAGGGTGAGGACGCCAAGACCGTCTGGCGGGCGGTCGTCGAGGCGACGGGGGCGCCGGCGTCGGAGCGCTGACCATCGGCGTGTCGCTGCGCGCGTCGAACAGGCGTTCGGACTAGCGTCCACAGTTGTCCGGGTGTCCACAGAGTGTCCGCGCACCGGCTCCTTGTCGGTGGGCGCTCCTAGCGTCACCGCCGATCGGACAGCCGCCTTCGAGCGATCCAGCGGACGCTCGCGAGTCACACAGGAGTGCACGTGCCCGCAGCACCGGATCGCGAGAAGGCCCTGGAGCTGGCCCTCGCGCAGATCGACAAGAGCTTCGGCAAGGGCTCGGTCATGCGCCTCGGCGACGAGGCTCGCGCGCCCATCGCCGTCATCCCCACCGGGTCGATCGCGCTCGACGTGGCCCTCGGCATCGGCGGTCTGCCCCGCGGTCGCGTGGTGGAGATCTACGGGCCGGAGAGCAGCGGCAAGACGACCGTCGCCCTGCACGCCGTCGCCAACGCCCAGGCGGCAGGCGGCATCGCCGCCTTCATCGACGCTGAGCACGCCCTCGATCCCGAGTACGCCAAGAAGCTCGGCGTCGACACCGACGCCCTGCTGGTGTCGCAGCCTGACACCGGGGAGCAGGCTCTCGAGATCGCCGACATGCTCATCCGCTCAGGTGCCCTCGACATCATCGTCATCGACTCGGTCGCCGCGCTCACCCCCCGTGCCGAGATCGAGGGCGAGATGGGCGACAGCCACGTCGGTCTGCAGGCACGGCTGATGAGCCAGGCGCTCCGCAAGATCACGGGCGCGCTCTACAACAGCGGAACCACCGCGATCTTCATCAACCAGTTGCGCGAGAAGATCGGCGTCATGTTCGGCTGCATGTCCTACGGCACGCGCGTGACGCTCGCCGACGGCACGCAGGAGAAGATCGGCAAGATCGTCAACCAGAAGCTCCCGGTCGAGGTCATGTCCTACGACCCCGAGCGTGACGAGGTCGTCAGCAAGAGGGTCGTCAACTGGTTCGACAACGGCAACGCTGACCACTTCCTGCAGTTCACGGTCGAGAAGTCCGGCGGCAACGGCAGGGCGCAGTTCGCCGCCACGCAGAACCACCTCGTCCGCACGCCGGGCGGCTACCGCGAGGCCGGCGAGCTGATGGTGGGCGACCGCGTCATGACGGCCGAGACCCACCGGCTCAGCCCGCTGCAGTGGCAGCTCGTGCTCGGTTCGCTCATGGGCGACGGCAACGTGTCGCCGAACCAGCACGGCCGGCGTGGCGTCCGCTTCCGAATGGGGCACGGCCCGAAGCAGGTCGCCTACCTCGACTGGAAGGGATCGTTGCTCGGCAACATCGGGCAGTCTCGGCGGGTCGCGCCCAACGGAGCTGCCTTCATCGACCTCACTCCGCTGCCCGAGCTCGAGGAGTTGCGTTCGGTCGTCTACTTCGGTGACGGGAAGAAGCACTTCACCGAGGAGTACTTGAAGTCGCTGACGCCCTTCGCGCTCGCGGTCTGGTACATGGACGACGGCGGGTTCACCGTTCGTTCGAAGGGGCTGCAAGAGCGCACCGAAGGTGGGAGCGGCCGAATCGAATTCTGCGTCGAGGCCATGAGCCCAGGCAGCAGGGCCCGGCTCGCGGACCACCTCCGCGACACGTACGGCGTCGACAGCCGGCTCACGCTCCGCGGCGCGGGACAGAAGGCGGTGCTCCAGTTCACGACCGAGGGGTCAGCGCGCTTCCAGAAGGTCGTCGCGCCCTACGTGCACCCATCGATGGCGTACAAGCTGCTGCCTCGCTTCCAGGGTCGATTCGCAGTCGAGCCGGAGTTCGTCAAGCCCGTCGTGCGTCCGGTCCCGGCGCGGATCCTCGATGTCCACGTCAAGCCGCCGACGCGCTCCATGCGCAAGTTCGACCTCGAGGTCGAGGGCACGCACAACTACTTCGTCGACGGCGTCATGGTCCACAACAGCCCGGAGACGACGACGGGCGGGAAGGCCCTGAAGTTCTACGCCTCGGTCCGGATCGACGTCCGCAGAATTGAAACCCTGAAAGACGGGACAGAAGCGGTCGGAAATAGAACCCGGGCAAAGATTGTGAAGAACAAAGTAGCGAGCCCTTTCAAGGTCGCGGAATTTGATATCGTCTACTCGCAAGGCATTTCTCGCGAGGGCGGTCTGATCGACATGGGCGTCGAGCAGGGCTTCGTCCGCAAGTCCGGCGCCTGGTACACCTACGAGGGCGACCAGCTCGGCCAGGGCAAGGAGAACGCCCGCGCCTTCCTGCGCGACAACCCCGACCTCGCCGACGAGATCGAGAAGCGCATCAAGGAGAAGCTCGGCATCGGCGCCAAGGTCGACGCCGAGGCCGACCAGCTCGCCCCGGTGCCCGTCGACCTGTGAGCCCCGTCCAGCGGCGGCCGTTCCCCAGCGGGGGCGGCCGCCGCCAGCACGCGCAGGAACCGCCGGACGACGGCACCCTCCGCGACGCCTCGCGCGATCCCGACGCCGACCCCGAGTCGGTCGCCCGGCAGATCTGCCTGTCCCAGCTCGAGCACGCGCCGCGCACCCGCGCCGAGCTGGCCGCGACGCTGTCCGACCGCGGCGTGCCCGACGACGTCGCCGACGCCGTCCTCGGCCGGTTCGCCGAGGTCGGCCTCATCGACGACGCGCTGTTCGCGCAGATGTGGGTCAGCTCCCGCCACCGCGGCAAGGGCCTGGCCGGCCGCGCGCTCAGCCAGGAGCTGCGCCGCAAGGGCGTCGACGACGACGTCGCCCGGGCCGCCGTCGACGCCATCGACCGCGAGCAGGAGGCCGCGACGGCGCGAGCGCTCGTCGACCGCAGGCTCCGGTCCAGCCGCGGCCAGCCGACCGACGCCCGCATCCGCCGGCTCGCCGGCATGCTGGCCCGCAAGGGCTACTCCGCGGGGCTCGCGTACCGGGTCGTCAAGGAGGCGCTGGCCGAGGAGGGCGAGGCGGCGGGCACGCCCGACACCGACGACCTCGCCTGGCTCGAGGACTGAGCCCGGGTGGCAGGCTGGCACCGCACCCCATCGGAAGGACCGCTCGTGCTCGCCCTGCCGGACCCGTCCCTGCCGCGCCTGACGCTGTCCGGTCGGTCCCTGTCCGTCGTCGGCCGGGCCCGCGTCTACGTCTGCGGCGTCACGCCGTACGACGTCACGCACCTCGGTCACGCCGCCACCTTCGTCTGGGTCGACGCCGTCGACCGGGTGCTCCGTCGCCTCGGCGTGCACGTCGACGTCTGCCGCAACGTCACCGACGTCGACGACGTCCTCACCGACGCCGCCCAGCGCGCCGGGCAGCCGTACGAGCGGTTCGCCGCGGTGCAGGCGTTCCACTTCGAGCGCGACATGGCCGCGCTCGGGGTCCGGCGCCCGACGCACGAGCCACGCGCCCACACCTTCGTGCCGCAGGTCGTCGAGCTCGCCGCCGAGCTGGTCGAGAGCGGCGCCGCCTACGCCGAGGGCGGCAGCGTCTTCATGCGCGGCGAGCCGGTCGCCGAGCGGGCCGGGCTGAGTCGCCAGGAGGCGCTGCTGCTGCTCGAGCAGAACCACGGCCGCACCGACGACCCGGCCAAGCGCGACCCGCTCGACCAGGCGGTCTGGCAGGCCAGCACCGGCGACGAGCCGGCCTGGCCCAGCCCGTGGGGTCCGGGCCGTCCGGGCTGGCACGCCGAGTGCACCGCGATGGCGCTGACGACGTACGGCCCGACGGTCGACCTGCACGCCGGCGGCGCCGACCTGCGCTACCCGCACCACGCGTTCGAGTCCGCGCAGGCCGAGGCGGTCACCGGTGTCGTCCCGTTCGCCCGGTCGTGGCTGCACGTCGGCACGGTGCGCATCGCGGGGGAGAAGATGGCCAAGTCGACCGGCAACCTGGTCTTCGCCGCCGACCTCGTCGGGCGCACGAGCGGGGCCGTGGTGCGCACGATGCTGCTCGACCGGCCGGCCCGCGAGCCGTGGGACTACACCGACGCCGAGCTCGAGCAGGCCGGGACGCGGCTCGACGCGCTGCACGCCGCCGCCGGCCGGCCCGGCGGGTCCGAGGCCGAGGAGCGCGCGGTGCTGGCCGCTCTCGCCCAGGACCTCGACGTGCCTCGGGCCCTCGACATCGCCACCGAGTCCGGCGGCCGCGCCGCCCGCGACCTCGTGGCGGTGCTGGCGCTCTGAGCAGGGGCTTGCACCGTCCACGGCCGAGGACGACAGTCCCCCTGCGGGCCACGAGGCCCGCCTGAGAGCTGCCGGAGGGCGGCGCGGCACAGGGGGAGGTCGCCATGACGCTGACCGCAGAGACGGTGTCCGAGCAGAGCGCCGACGACGTCGCGCAGCGACTGCTGTCGGCCTCGCTCGGCGCGGTCGACCTGCTCGCCGTCTACCTCGGCGACCGGCTCGGGTGGTACCGGAGCCTGGTCGACGAGGGGCCGGCCACGGCGAGCGAGCTGGCCGAGCGCACCGGGACCCATACCCGGTACGCCCGGGAGTGGTTGGAGCAGCAGGCCGTGACGGGCCTGCTGGCCGTCGAGGCCGACGGTGCTGCCGATCCGCAGACCCGGCGGTTCCGGCTCCCGGCCGGCGCGGCGGAGGTGCTCACCGACCGCGACAGCCTGGCCTACCTGGCGCCGCTCGGCCGGATGATGGCTGCGTCGAGCCGGCACCTGCCGGAGCTGCTCGAGGCCTACCGCACCGGTGGCGGTGTCGCCTGGGGCGAGCTCGGTGCGGACGCGCGCGAGTCGCAGGCCGACATGAACCGGCCGTGGTTCGACAAGCAGCTGCCCGAGGCGCTGGCCGGCCTTCCCGACCTGCACGCGCGGCTCGGCGCGCCGGGGGCGCGGGTCGCGGACGTCGGCTGCGGCGGAGGATGGGCGAGCCTGGCCCTCGCCCGCGCCTACCCGACGGCGCAGGTGGAGGGCTTCGACGTCGACGGCCCGACGGTCGAGATGGCGCGCGCCAACGTCGCGGCTGCGGGCCTCGACGACCGTGTCGCCATCCACCACGTCGACGGCGCGGAGCTGCCGGAGGACCGCTTCGACGTCGTCTTCGCCTTCGAGTGCCTGCACGACATGCCGTACCCGGTGCAGGTGCTGACGGCCGCGCGCCGGGCGCTGCGTGCCGGTGGCGTGATGGTCGTGATGGACGAGGCGGTGGCCGACGCCTTCACCGCACCGGGGGACGAGCTGGAACGGCTGATGTACGGGTTCAGCCTGCTCGTCTGCCTGCCCGACGGCATGTCGCACCCGCACAGCGCGGGCACCGGCACCGTCATGCGGCTCTCCACGCTCACCCGGTACGCCGTCGAGGCCGGGTTCCGCGGCGTCGAGGTGCTGCCGGTGCAGGACTTCGGCTTCTGGCGCTTCTACCAGCTGGCGCCCTGACCCTGCCGGCCGTCGCTGTCACACCGTGCCGCGACGATGGTGCGGTGCGCGCTGCGACCGTGCTGACGATCGCCCTCCTGGCGCTCCCGGCCTGCTCTCTGCCCGAGGCGCCGCCGCTGCGACCGGCGCCGGTCGACCTGGCCGACCCGCTGCCGGTGCCGGCCGACGCGCAGCAGGCGATCGTCGTCAGCGTCACCGACGGCGACACCGTCCGGCTGCGTGGCCGCGGCGCCGGGCCGCTGCCCGGCGACCCGACCCGTGTGCGGATCCTGCTCGTCGACACCCCCGAGGTCGCCGACGGCGGCGAGTGCTTCGGCGCCGAGGCCACCGAGCGCACCGAGCAGCTGCTGCCGCGCGGCGCCGAGGTGCGCGTGGAGGCCGACCGCGACCTCGAGGACCGCTTCGACCGCCTGCTTCTGCACGTCTGGACCGCCGACGGCGTCAACGTCGGCGAGGCGCTGGTCGCCGAGGGCTACGCCACCGTGCTGCAGCTCGACCCGAACCGCCGCTACCTCGAGCGCTTCCAGGCGCGCGAGGAGCAGGCCCGCGAGGCCGACCGGGGCCTCTGGTCGGCCTGCTGAGCTACGACCAGGACGACGCGAGCGACTCCCCTGCCGACCACGACGACGCCTTGGTGCCGTCGGCCGAGACGGCCCCGGCGGCGGCGACGCCGGCAGCGGCGAGGGCGGCCAGGACGAGAGCGATCACGACACGGCGCACGGGGACCTCCAGGAGTCGCGGGCGGGCAGATCGTGGCAGATCCGGACAGATCCGTCGCCTGTCCATCGGCACCGGCGGACCTACTCTGGAGCCCGTGACGTCGCCGGCCGCCCAGCGCACCTACGAGGTGCGCACCTACGGCTGCCAGATGAACGTCCACGACTCCGAGCGCATACGCGGGCTGCTCGACGCCGCCGGGTACGTCCCGGCCGAGACCGGCAGCACGCCGGACGTCGTCGTCTTCAACACCTGCGCCGTGCGCGAGAACGCCGACAACCGGCTCTACGGCAACCTCGGCCACCTCGCGCCGGTGAAGGCGAAGCGGCCCGGCATGCAGATCGCGGTCGGCGGCTGCCTCGCGCAGAAGGACCGCGCCACCATCACCCGGAAGGCGCCGTGGGTCGACGTGGTCTTCGGCACCCACAACATCGGGTCGCTGCCGGTGCTGCTGGAGCGCGCGCGGGTGCAGCAGGAGGCGCAGGTCGAGATCCTGGAGTCCCTGGAGGTCTTCC
>DATMJH010000240.1:0-3912 GCA_035554015.1 Mycobacteriales bacterium | reverse complement strand
GGTTCGCATAGTGGACTAGTGCAGCCGCCTTGAAAGCGGCCAGGCGGTTCATCCCGTCTCGTGGGTTCGAATCCCACACCCTCCGCGCCGGTGGCCGGTCGACCTCGGCACGGCGCCGGCCGGGCCGACCCAGGGTCAGGGCACCCGCACCACCGGCGTCGACACGGTGAGACGACCGGCCCTGCGCTGCAGGCCGTGGACGCCGTCGTCCCACAGCACCACCCAGCGGTACTCGCCGGGCAGGGCCGGCACCGGCACCGGCCCGAGCGGCCGCATGCCGTTCCAGCTCAGCTGCGGCCGCGCCGACCGGCCGCCACGGCGGACGACGATCTGCCCCCCGGACTCCTCGACCCGCACCTCCCACGCCACCGGGCGCGACAGCCGGGCGTCGACGACGAGCGGCTGCGGTGCATGCACCGGCGAGCCCGTCACCGACAGCGCCTGCAGCACAGGCGGTCCCCACAGCCGGACGGCGGCCCGCTGCCGCACGTCGGGCAACCGGTCCTGCAGCGAGCCGGGGCAGGCGGTGCGCCCGGTGTCGCGGTGGCCGTGCACGCGCGGCAGGGTGACGACGGTGCCGGCCCGGTACCGCGGTGAGCCGCCGCTGGTCATCCGGACCGAGCCGCGCGGGTCGAACCGCCAGCGCCAGGCGGCGAACGCCGACACCCGCGACAGCGCGTCGACGACCCCGCGCGTCGCCGTCGTCCGCGTGTAGTCGCCCATGACGCTGACGCCGAGCGTCCCGGTGTTGAACCCGGCCGCGTGCGTGCCGATGACCGCCCGGTCGATGCCGCCGGCCCGGCCCTCCCAGACCCGGCCGAAGCGGTCGACGACGAGGTTGTAGCCGAGGTCGGACCAGCCGCGCGAGCGCACGTGGTAGGCGTAGTCGGCCCGCAGCCGGGCCGGCACCTCCTCCGGGCGGTAGTCGTTTCCGCCGGCGGTGTGGTGCACCACCACCGCCCGCACCGACGAGGCGTACGACGGGGCGCTGCGGCGCATCCGCTCGTCGGCGCCCCACTCGGCGCGGGTGTGCACGACGCCGAGGTGGTGCCGGCGCACCGCCGCGTCCGCCCTCGGCAGGCCGAATGTGAGACCGCCGTCGCGCACCTGCCCGTCGCCGACGCGCACCAGCTCGAGCCCGCGAGCCTGCCCGGCGACGCGGACCGCGACGACGTCGGCGCCACGGGGACGCCACACCGGCTCGGTGCCCGGGCGTGTGCGCTCGCGGTCGGCGGGGTCGAGCGCGTCGTCCGGCTCGGCCGCCTCCCACGCCGTCCAGCCGGACGGCGTCCGCCAGCGCACCTCGACCTGCGGCTGCCCCTCCGTCCAGGTGACGCCGACCAGCTGCTCGCCGTCGGCCAGCCGCTGCACCGTCTCGCCGAGGCCGATGGGCAGCGTGCGCACGGCCGCCTCGACGACCGGCGGCAGCGGCTGCGCGGAGATCGGGAGCGCCGGGGCGACGAGCAGCAGCACCAGCACGAGCAGCAGCCGGCGGCAGGAGGTGGACGCGGCTCACCGAACCTCCCGCGCCATGAGGTCGCGCCGCCGGGACGATGACGAAGCGGTGACGTTGTCGCTCCGGTCGGGAGCCGAACGCGGCGGCGCTGCGTCCTAGCGGGCAACCGACCCCGCGAGGAGCACGCCATGACGGCAGCCGCGAGTCCCTGGCCCGCCCGCATCGGTCTCGTCACGGCGCTGGCCGTCGGGGCCGGCCTGCTCACCCTGCTGCCGGGCGGCTCGCCGTCGGCGCGGGCCGAGGGGCTGGTGCCGTGGTCGGACTGCGACGCGATGCTGCGGCACTACCGGACCGAGCTGGTGCGGACGGCGACGGCCTACGGCGTCGGTGACGGCGTCGGCGTCGACGACACCGGCGGCGGGCTGGTCTCGTCCGGCACGGCCGCGGTCGCGGAGGCCGCCGCTCCGGCCGCTGCGCGGCTCAGCGCCGGCGACACGGCCGGCGGCGGGGCGACGGGCGGCGCCGTCGGCACCGGCCCGACCGGCACGAACCTGCAGGAGGCCGGCGTCGACGAGCCGGACACCGCCAAGCTCGCCGGTGGCCTGGTCGTGCAGCTGAGCGGCGGACGACTGCACGTGGTGCGCGGAGGCGCGCAGCCGCAGCTGCTCTCGTCCGTGGGTCTGGGCGACGGCGTCGGCGGCGGCGAGCTGCTCGTCGACGGGACGCGGGTGCTCGTCGTCGCGACGGTGTGGGAGCCGGTCGAGGCGCCCGAGCCGCTGCCGGGCGAGCCGGAGCCGCTGCCCGTCGAGCCCGGCGAGCCGGTCGAGCCGCAGCCCGGGCCGGACGACCCCACCGCCGAGCCGCTGCCGAAGCCGACCGACGACGTCCCGCCCGTCGACGTGACGCCGACCGGGCCCGGCAGCGACGAGCCGGTGGTGACCCCGGAGTCGGACGACTCGGCCGGCGGCGCGCCGGACGCCACCGCGGCGCCGGCGCTCGGGCGGGCGGTCATGTCGATCGCCCTGCCCGGCGCCCAGTCGGTGCGGCTGGTGCTCGTCGACCTCGCCGACCCGGCCGCGCCGCGGGTGGTGGAGACGCTCGACCTCGACGGCCGGTACGTGTCGGCGCGGCTGGTCGGCGGCACGGTGCGGCTGGTGACGGCGTCGTCGCCCCAGGTGCCGGTCGCGCACCCGACCGAGCCGGGCACGGGCGCCGAGCGCGCCGCCGCCGAGGTCAACCGCGACGCCGCGGCGTCGGTGGAGGTCGAGGACGTGCTGCCGACGGGGGTGCGCCGCGACGGGTCCGGGCGGGAGCTCTCGTCGGCGCCCGTCGTGGAGTGCGCGGACGTGCAGCGCGCCGCCGACCAGCCGCACGGCGTCTCGACGCTGGTGGTGACGACGCTGCGGCCGAGCACCGGGCTGGCGCCGCTGGACAGCACCGCGGTGACGACGGACGGCGACCTCGTCTACGCCTCCGCCGACCGGCTGTACGTGACGACGAGTCGCTGGGGGACGGTCGCGCCGGCGGCCTCGGACATCGCCGGAGCGCCGGCCCCGGCGCCGGACGAGGTGACGACGCAGGTGCACGCGTTCGACACCTCGGCTCCGGATGCGACCGCGTACGTCGGCTCCGGGTCGGTGCGCGGGTGGGTCTACGGCCGGTGGGCGTTCTCGGAGCACGACGGACACCTGCGGGTCGCGACGACACTGCAGCCGCCGTGGGGCGAGGAGGCCGCGACGTCGTCGAGCGTCGTCGTGCTGGCCGAGGAGGGCGACCGGCTCGTCGAGCGCGGGCGGGTGGACGGCCTCGGCCCGGGCGAGCGGATCTACGCCGTCCGCTACTTCGGCGACATCGCGACCGTCGTGACCTTCCGGGAGACCGACCCGCTGTACGTGCTCGACCTCGCCGACCCGGCCCGGCCGCGGGTGCTCGGCGAGCTGAAGATCCCGGGCTTCTCGACCTACCTGCACCCCGTCGGTGACGACCGGCTGCTCGGCGTCGGCCAGGACGCCGACGCGACCGGCCGGGTGACCGGGTTCCAGCTGTCGCTGTTCGACCTGCGCGACCTGTCGAAGCCGGTTCAGGTCGACCGGCTCTCGCTCGGCGAGGGCTGGAGCTCGGTGTCGGAGGACTCCCGGGCGTTCGGCTACGACCCGCAGCGGCGGCTCGCCGTGCTGCCGTTCACGTCGTACTCGCAGCGCACGGGACTGCAGGGCAACTCCGCCCTGGGGGTACGGGTGACGCCGGACTTCCGGCTCGAGGAGGTCGGCCGGCTCGACGTCGGTGCGGCACTGCCGGTGGAGCGCGTGCTGCTGGGCGGCGACGTGCTGTACGCCGTCACCCAGGGGGCGGTGGTCGCCGCCGACCCGACGACCTTCTCGACGACCGGGACGGCGACGCTGCCCGGCGGGCCGGCGGTCGGCGGCGTAGAGGGCGGCGGGGCGGACGGCGGGCAG
>DATMJH010000239.1:0-7085 GCA_035554015.1 Mycobacteriales bacterium | reverse complement strand
CGAGGTCGAGCTCAAGGAGCGCAAGCACCGCATCGAGGACGCCGTGCGCAACGCGAAGGCGGCCGTCGAGGAGGGCATCGTCGCCGGTGGCGGCGTGGCGCTCATCCAGGCCGGTGCCGGCCTGTTCGAGGGTCTCGGGCTGGACGGCGACGAGGCCACCGGCGCGAACATCGTCAAGGTCGCGCTGGAGGCCCCGCTCAAGCAGATCGCCGTCAACGCCGGCCTCGAGGGCGGCGTCGTCGCGGAGAAGGTCCGCTCGCTCCCCGCGGGCGAGGGCCTCGACGCCGCGACCGGCGAGTACGTCGACATGATCAAGGAGGGGATCATCGACCCCGCCAAGGTCACCCGGTCGGCGCTGCAGAACGCCGCGTCCATCGCCGCGCTGTTCCTCACCACCGAGGCGGTCATCGCCGACAAGCCGGAGAAGTCGGCCCCGGCCATGCCGGGCGGCGACGGCGGCATGGGCGGCATGGACTTCTAGTCCGCAGCTCGCAGCGACGACGGGCGGTCACCCTCCGGGGTGGCCGCCCGTCGGCGTTCCAGCGCCTTGCGTCAGGAACCTGGAGCAGCTGCAGGCTCAGATCTCCTGACGTCCGCAGGGCGGCGGCTCGGGACGTCAGGAAGCTGGAGCAGCTGCAGGCTCGGATCTCCTGACGTCCGCGAACGGGTGGGCGTCAGACGACGGGCGGTTGCTCCTGCGCCGGCTGCGCGCCGGCCCGCAGCCGCGCGCCGATCGCCGGGAGCATCCGCACCGCCACCATCGGCTCCTCCTCCAGCAGTCCCATGAACTCCTGGCGGCTGACCACCAGCACCGTCACGTCGGTCTCGGCGGTCACCGTGGCGTTGCGCGGCCCGGCGTCGAGCAGGGCGAGCTCGCCGAAGAAGTCGCCCGGCCCGAGCGTGGCGACCTGCCGGCCGCCGGAGGTCACCTGCACGGTGCCCTGCTCGAGAACGAAGAACTCCTGGCCCGGCTCTCCCTCCCGGCACAGCGTCCGTCCGGCGGGGACGTCCACCTCCGTGCACAGCCGCGCCACGCCCTCCAGCTCGCGGGGTCGGGACCCCGCGAACAGCGGGATGGCGGCCAGCCGTTCGATCTTCGCGTCGTTGCGCATGCCTGCCCTTCCGTCGGCCGGGAGCGGCCTGCCCCGTGCCGGTCGGTCTACCACCTGCGCGGTCCCGACCCGCAGGAGGGGCCACGACTGCCAGGATGGGACCGTGCGAGCCAGCTCCGCCGCCCGACGTCGACGCCACGGTGGTGGCACGGCGGCGGCGGGCGACGGCACGATGCGCGACCGGCAGACCGTCGGCCCGGCCGGCGTGCGGGTGGTCGCTCGGTGAGCGACGTCGTCGGCTCGGTCGAGCAGGTCGTCGTCTGGCCGGTGAAGTCGATGGGCGGCGGCCTCTCGCCGGCCGAGGTGCCCGCTGACGTCCGGGGCCTGGCCGGCGACCGCGCGTGGGCGCTCGTCGACCGCCGCCCGCTCCGAGACGGCAACGTCCTCTCGGCGCGCAACGTCCCGGGCATCCTGCGCTGGTCCGTCGAGTCGCTCGACGGTGAGCAGCCCGTGCTCGCGGCGCCGGACGGGCGATCGTGGCACTGGTCCGACCCGCGCCTGCCTGCGGAGCTCACCGCGGACCTCGGCGTGCCCGTCGACGTCACGGCACCGGGTGGGTACGCCGATCTCGCGGACTCGGTGCTGGTGACGACCGTCGCCACGCACGCCGCCGTCGAGCTCGGTCTCGGCCAGCCGGTCGACCGCCGCCGGTGGCGAACGAACCTGCACCTCGACCTGTCCGCACCGGCGTTCGCCGAGGCCGCGTGGGAGGGCCGGACCCTCGTGGTCGGCGACGTGGTGTTCCGGCTGCTGCACCCGTGCAAGCGGTGCGCCATCCCGAGCTGGTCGCCCGACGGCCACGAGCGCTCCCGCGAGCTGCTGACCTACTTCCACGGCGACGGCGGACGGCGGACGTTCGGCATCAACGCGCGGGTGGCCGACCCCGGCGCGGTGCGTGTGGGCGATGAGGTCGTGCTGCGGTAGCGGGTGAAGGGAGCGGCGCGTCAGCAGCTGACCGGGCTCTGGGAGGATCGGGGCGACCCCACGACTTCCCAGGAGGGACCCCCGCATGGCGACCAACGGCGAGCAGGCGTACGAGCTCTTCTCCAAGGCGGTGGGAGAGCAGGAGGGCGCCGGCGACTGGTTCCTCATCGACCAGGAGCGCATCAACGCCTTCGCGGACGTCACCGAGGACCACCAGTTCATCCACGTCGACCCGGAGCAGTGCAAGTCGCTGTCGCCGTGGGGCGTCCCGATCGCCCACGGCTTCCTGACCCTGTCGCTGCTGACGAAGCTGTCGGAGACGATCCCGCAGGACACCAGCCGCCTCGCCGGCATCGTGATGGGCGTCAACTACGGCTTCGAGAAGGTGCGCTTCGTCAACCCGGTGAAGGTCGGGTCGAAGGTGCGCGCCTCGAGCGTGCTGTCGGCGGTGGACCAGAAGGACCCGAACACCCTGCAGGTCACCAAGACCGTCACCGTCGAGATCGAGGGCGAGAGCAAGCCGGCGCTGGTGGCCGAGTGGGTCACCCGGCTCGTCTACGGCTAGGAGCTGGCTGGACGCCGGCCGGGAGAGCAGCCGATACCCGGGCGACCGACGCCAACGGGGCGAGTCGGGCACATCACCCGTACGGCGCATCGAGACGCACCCGGTTGCCGGTCGATCTGGCTGTCAAGCCACTGGACGCGCGGGAGGTGCGGCGATGACGGCGATGGTGAGACGGCGCTTGCTGGCGGTGCCCACTCCGGCTCCGCTCGACGACGCCTTCCGGGTCGAGCTGCGGACACGACTGGTCCGAGCGGCGACCGTCGCGCTCGCCGGGGCGGGCGGCGTCGCGGAGGCACCGTCGGCGGCGGCGTCGCCGCGCCGTTCCCCTCAGCGTGACCGCACCGGGTCAGCGCGATGACGGCGCCCGCCGTCCCCGACGTCCGGCTGCTCGACGAGGACTTCGCGGTGCTGCATCGTCGCGAACGCCTGCAGCAGGAGCA
Organism: Mycobacteriales bacterium; assembly: GCA_035554015.1. Taxonomy (GTDB): domain Bacteria; phylum Actinomycetota; class Actinomycetes; order Mycobacteriales; family SCTD01; genus DATLGD01. Next base: position 4,044 of record DATMJH010000239.1, on the reverse strand, counting down.
CCGGCGCGAGCTCGACCGGCGCGAGGCTCAGCTCGCTGCCCGCGCCGACGCGCTCCGGCAGGCGGCCGCCGAGCTGGACACCGCGTGGGCCCGGCTGGTCGCCCGGATGGACCTGGTGTGCGCTGCCGAGCGTCTGGTCGCCGGCGAGGAGCAGCCGTGCGCGTGCCGGTCCGCGCACGCCCCCGGCGCGTCGTCGCCGTAGCGCGCCCCAACAGAGCAGCGGGCAGGATGCTCGGGTGACCACCGAGCCGGGCCAGCGCCTCGACCGGTTGTACGCGCGCGCGGAGCAGAAGAACGAGCAGCGCAAGGCGGCCACCGTGCGCCGTGGGCCGACGAGCCTGGTCGCCGTGTGCCTCGGGGTGGCGCTCGTCGTCGGCGTCACCGCAGCGATCGACCTGCGGCGGCTGCAGTCGCCCCGCGGCGCATCGCTGGCCTGGGTGTCGGCGGCCGTCTTCGGCGACTGCACCGCCTACCGGCAGCTGTCGACCGCCGGGCTGGACGACGACGAGTGCCTCGAGTTGCGGAAGCGCACCGAGGACGCCCGCGACGAGCCGGACGAGATCGACATCGCCGTGGTGGAGGTCGTCGACGACGGCGACCGGGCCCGGTCGGTGGTCCGGGTGCGGACCGACGGCCGCGAGCGCCGGCTGCGCCTCGACCTGCGAAGGATCGACGGCGACTGGCGCGTCGAGCCCGACGAGGCCGTGTGCCAGGCGGTCTACTGCCCCTGAGCCCGTAGCGACCCGACGGCCGCGACCGGCAGGCCGGTGCGGTGGCAGGTCCAGAACGGGTCGGGCCCGAGGTCCGGCTCGACGAACAGCGCGTGCCGCCCCACCTCGGGGCAGGTCGGCTCGGGACACACCGGCCAGGTCGGGTCGCGCTCGTGCACGGCCTCCTGCACGTCCTGCGCCAGCAGCCCGAGCACGTGCGGCGCGCCGTCCGGCCACTCGCTCAGCCACCAGGCGCGGTGCCGTGCCGCCGCCTCCAGGACCGGGGAGCGCGGGTCGACGCCGAGGTCGCGCGCCACGGCGGCGCGCGCGCGAGCGACGGCGTCCGGCACGCCGGCGAGCGTGCCAGACGGCTGAGGTCACCGCCGGCGCCGACTCCGGCGTCCGGCGAGCAGCAGGTCGAGCGCGTCGTCGACGAGCCGTGTCCACCGGTCGCCGCCGGGATCGTTGCTGAGCTGCTGGGTCACCAGCCCGGAGACCATCGCGGTGTACAGGTCGACCGAGCCGGAGCCGCGGATACCCGCGGCGGCCAGCACGTCGACGGTGCCGGCGAGCACCTGCTGCGCCAGCGCGTACGACTCGGCAGAGGGCTCGAAGCCCGGCAGCGTGCGCAGGAACAGCAGGGTGTGCCGTGGTGGCCGTTCGACGCAGAACGCGACGAACTCGCGGGTGCCGCGGCGGAGCGTCTCGGCGGGGTCGGCCGAGCGGTCGATCGCAGCCAGGCGCTCGACGAGCGCCCGGTAGCCGTCGGCGAACAGCGCGTCGTACAGGTCGTTCTTGCTCTCGACGTACACGTACAGCGACGGCGCGCGCATGCCGACCGCCTCGGCGACGTCACGCAGGGACCACCCGGCCAGGCCGCGCTCGTCAGCGAGCGTCCACGCGGCCTGGACGATCTCGGCCTTGGTGCGCTCGTGCCGCTCGGTCCGGCGGTCGCGCCGGACGGCCATCGCCGTCATGGCACGCAGCCTAACACTCGTAGGAAAACCTCTTGACGTTCGGTTCCGGCAGGCGTAGACCAGTGCGCACGACGGAGGAGGACCACGATGACCACGATCCCGGCGGCCGCGAGGGCCGGCGTGGTGCGTGCCACCGAGGCACGCACGCTGTTCGACGGTCCGCTCGGTGCCATGCTGCTCGCGGGCGCAGACCAGACGGCCGGCGTCGCCGCGTTCGTGCTGCACCCGCTCGCACCGCGGGCGCTGGGCTCGCCGGTGCACACCCACCGGCACGAGGACGAGTGGTCCTTCGTGCTCGACGGCGAGATCGGCGTGCAGCTGGGTGACGACGTGCACGTGGCGCGGGCCGGTGACCTGGTGCTGAAGCCGAGGGGCCTGCCGCACGCCTTCTGGAACCCGGGTGACGCGCCGGCGCGGCTGCTCGAGGTCATCACGCCGGGCGGCTTCGAGCGCTACTTCGAGCGGCTCGGCGAGATCCTGTCCGTCGACGGCCCGCCCGACCTCGACGCGCTCGCCGCCGTCGCGGTCGACCACGGTCTCGACGTCGATCTGGCCTCGGTGCCGCGGCTCGCCGAGGCGCACGGCCTGCGGGTCGGGCCGTGACGGCCACCGGCACCCGGCCTGAGCCGCTCGCGCGGTACCGCGACTGGCTCGCCGCCGCGGAGCTCGAGTACGCGCGGCTGGTCGAGCAGCTGCGCGGCCTGTCCGCGGCCGACTGGAGGCGTCCGACCGACTGCACCGAGTGGGACGTGCGCCAGGTGGTGGCGCACCTCGTCGGTGCGGCAGAGGGCAACGCGAGCGTGCGCGAGGCCGTCCGGCAGGTGCGCCTCGGGCGCCGGCGCAAGCGACCCGGGCAGGACGACGTCGACGGCATCAACGCCGTGCAGGTCGAGGAGCGTGCCGAGGCGACGCCAGCCGAGCTCCTCGCGGCGCTCGCCGACGTCGCGCCGCGCGCGGTGCGCGGCCGCCGCCGCGTCCCCGCGCCGCTGCGGGCGCTGCCGGTGCCGTTCGGCCCACCTCTCGGCACCAAGCCGGTCGGCTACCTCATGGGCTGCATCTACACGCGCGACGCGTGGATGCACCGCATCGACATCGCGCGGGCGACCGGTGCCGCGCTGGTGCTCACGCCGGAGCACGACGGGCGGCTGGTCGCCGACGTCGTCGCCGAGTGGGCGAAGGTGCACGGACAGCCGTACGAGCTGGTGCTCACCGGGACGGCGGGCGGCACGTACGCCGGCGGCGCGGGTGGCGAGCGGCACGAGCTCGACGCGGTCGAGTTCGCGCGGGTCATGGCCGGTCGCGCCCAGGGCGAGGGCCTGCTGCGGACGACCGTGCCGTTCTGACCCGACGTCCTGTCCCGCAGCACCATCATCCGGGTCGGACGACGTTGCTGCGGGTCAGGAAGTGAGAGCGCGGCGTGCCGCGCCACGAACCGGGCGGCCCGGCCCTACGACGACAGCACGTCGTCGGCGTCGACGATCGTGTACGCGTAGCCCTGCTCGGCCAGGAACCGCTGCCGGTGCGCGGCGTACTCCTGGTCGACGGTGTCGCGGCTGACGACGGTGTAGAAGTGCGCCTGCCGGCCGTCCGGCTTGGGTCGCAGCACCCGCCCGAGCCGCTGCGCCTCCTCCTGCCGCGAGCCGAAGGTGCCGCTGGTCTGGATCGCGACGGTGGCCTCGGGCAGGTCGATGGAGAAGTTCGCGACCTTGCTCACCACCAGGCCGCGCACCTGCTTGGCGCGGAAGGCGTCGAACAGCCGCTCCCGCTCGGCGTTCTTGGTCGAGCCCTGGATCACCGGCATGTCGAGGTGCTCGCCGAGCTCGTCGAGCTGCTCGAGGTAGGCGCCGATGACGAGCACCTGGTCGTCGGCGTGCCGGTCGACCAGCTTCTCGATGACGCGCAGCTTGGTGTGCGCCGTCGAGGCGATCTTGTAGCGCTCGTCGGGCTCGGCGGTGGCGTAGGTCAGCCGCTCGGCGTCGGTCATGGTGACGCGCACCTCGGTGCAGACGGCGGGCGCGATCCACCCCTGCGACTCGATGTCCTTCCACGGGGCGTCGAAGCGCTTCGGCCCGATGAGGCTGAACACGTCACCCTCGCGGCCGTCCTCGCGCACGAGCGTGGCGGTGAGGCCGAGCCGCCGGCGCGACTGCAGGTCGGCGGTCATCCGGAACACCGGCGCCGGCAGCAGGTGCACCTCGTCGTAGACCACGAGTCCCCAGTCGCGCGCGCCGAACAGGTCGAGGTGGGTGTACTCGCCCTTCCGGCGCGTCGTCATGATCTGGTACGTCGCGATGGTGACCGGCTTGATCTCCTTCTTCTCGCCGGAGTACTCGCCGATCTCCTCCTCGGTCAGCGAC
>DATMJH010000238.1:0-2044 GCA_035554015.1 Mycobacteriales bacterium | reverse complement strand
TCCTCGGACAGCGGGTTCACCACCGCCGGGGCCTCCATCTCGCCGCCCAGCGCCACCAGCTGCGGCTCACCGACGAACGGCGGCAGCACGACCTCGACCAGCCCGGCAGCGGCCAGCGCGCGGGAGGCCGTGCGGCGCAGCCGCTGGTGCGCCGTCAGACCGCGACCGGCGGGCGCCACGGGCAGCTCGACGGGGATGGTGTCGTAGCCCTCGAGGCGCACGACCTCCTCGACCAGCTCCGCGGTGCCGGTGAGGTCCGGGCGCCATGACGGCGGCACGACCTCGACGACGTCTCCAGCGCCGGTCACCGAGCAGCCCACGTCGGCGAGCCGGCGGAGCACGACGTCGCGGGAGTACCCGCGGCCGGCGGTGCGGGCCGGCGCGTCGACGCGGAACCGCAGCGTCGCCGGTGCCGGGCGCCGGTCGACGTCGGTGACCGGTCCCGGCCGCGCCTTGCCGAAGGCCTGCAGCATCCGCACGGCGACCTCGGCAGCGACGTCGGGCAGCGCCGGGTCGACGCCGCGCTCGAAGCGCTTGCTCGCCTCCGACGGCAGCCTGTGCCGCCGTGCCGTGCGCGCCACCGCGACCGGCGCGAAGTGCGCGGACTCGAGCAGCACGGTCGTCGTCGACGGCCCGATCTCGGTGCTCGCGCCGCCCATGACGCCGGCGAGCGCGATCGGGCCGCTGTCGTCGGTGATCAGCAGGTCGTCCGGGTCGAGGGCGCGGTCCTGCCCGTCCAGGGTGGTGAGCCGCTCCCCCGCGCGGGCCCGCCGCACGACGATCTCGCCCTGCAGCGACGCGAGGTCGAAGGCGTGCAGCGGCTGGCCGAGCTCGAGCATCACGACGTTGGTGACGTCGACGGCCAGCGACACCGGGCGCATGCCGGCCAGCACCAGCCGCCGCTGCAGCCACAGCGGTGAGGTCGCCGCCGGGTCGAGACCCTCGACGACGCGAGCCACGTACCGGTCGCAGCCGCTGGGGTCGTCGAGGCGGACCGGGTGACCGCCGCCGGACCCGGGCACGTCGAGGTCGGCCGGGTCGTCGAGCTCGAGCCCGAAGGCGGTCGCGACCTCCCGCGCGACGCCGCGCACCGACAGCGTGTAGCCACGGTCGGGGGTGACGGCGATGTCGAGCACCTCGTCGCGCAGCTCGAGCAGCTCGGCGACGTCGGCGCCGAGCGGCGTGTCGCGCGGCAGCACCATGATCCCGGGCGACTCGGCGGCCAGGCCGAGCTCGGCCTCCGAGCAGATCATCCCGTCGGAGGTGCGCCCGTAGGTCTGCCGCGCGGCGATGCGGAAGCCGCCGGGCAGCTCGGCGCCCGGGAGCGCGAACGGCACGCGGTCGCCCGGCGCGAAGTTCGTCGCCCCGCACACCACCTCGCGCTCGCCGGACCCGGTGTCGACGTGGCAGTACCGGATCGGCTTCTTGAACCCGGTCAGCTCCTCGACGTCGAGCACCTCCGCGACGACGACCCCGGAGACGTCGTCGCCGTAGCGGTGGACCTGCTCGACCTCGAGGCCGGCGCGCACCAGGGCGGCCGCCACCTCGTCGGCCGGAGCGGTCAGACCGGGGACCAGCGAGCGCAGCCAGCTCATCGGGACGCGCACGTCAGGCCTCCGTGCCGAAGGGCAGCGTGAAGCGCTGGTCGCCCTCGTAGAAGTCGCGGATGTCGGTCACGCCGTGCCGGAACATCAGCGTCCGCTCCAGCCCCATGCCGAAGGCGAAGCCGCTGTAGCGCTCCGGGTCGACGCCGCAGGCGCGCAGCACGGCCGGGTTCACCATGCCGCAGCCGCCCCACTCGATCCAGCCCTCGCTCGAGCAGACCCGGCAGGGCTCCCCACCGGGGACGGCGCTGGCGCCGCGGCACTCGAAGCACTGCAGGTCCAGCTCGGCCGAGGGCTCGGTGAACGGGAAGTACGACGGCCGCCAGCGGGTGATCGCCTCGGCGCCGAACAGGGTGCGGGCGAGGTGGTCGAGCGTGCCGCGCAGGTGCGCCATGGTCAGGCCGCGGTCGACGGCCAGGCCCTCGATCTGGTGGAAGACC
>DATMJH010000237.1:0-4706 GCA_035554015.1 Mycobacteriales bacterium | reverse complement strand
GTCGACGTCGATGGTGCTGGCCGTGCTCGTGTACGCCATCGGCAGCCCCCGCACCGCCGACGCCGTGTTCTTCCACCCTCTCTACCTCGTCCTGGCGGCGGGCGTGTCCGCCTCGTTCCTGACCGGCGACCTGTTCAACCTGTTCGTGGCGTTCGAGGTGATGCTCATCGCCTCGTACGTGCTGCTCACCCTCGGCGGCAGCGGCGCCCAGGTGCGCGCCGGCATGACCTACGTCGTCACCAGCCTGCTCGCGTCGGTGCTGCTGGTGACGGTGGTCGGGCTGGTGTACGCCGCCACCGGGACGGTCAACATGGCCGATGCCGCCGTGCGGCTGCAGGACGTGCCGGAGGGCGTGCGGCTGGTGCTGGGGCTGACGATGCTCGTCGTCTTCGGCATCAAGGCGGCCATCTTCCCGCTGTTCTCCTGGCTGCCGGACAGCTACCCGACGGCGCCGGCGCCGGTCACGGCGGTGTTCGCCGGGCTGCTCACCAAGGTCGGCGTCTACGCCGTCATCCGCACCCAGACGCTGCTCTTCCCGGGCATCGAGGTGGTCGCGGACGTGCTGCTGGTGATCGGCGCGCTGACGATGGTGGTGGGCATCCTCGGCGCGGTGGTGCAGGACGACGTCAAGCGCGTCCTGTCGTTCACCATCGTCAGCCACATCGGCTACATGCTGCTGGGGCTCGGGCTGTTCTCGGTGGCGGGCCTGGCTGGCGCGATCGTCTACACCGTCCACCACATCGTCGTGCAGACGACGCTGTTCCTCGTCGCCGGTCTCATGGAGCGGCGCGAGGGCACGTCGTCGATGCTGCGGTCCGGCGGGCTGCAGCACGTCGCGCCGCTGCTCGCGGTGCTGTACCTGCTGCCGGCGCTGTCCCTGGCCGGCATCCCGCCGCTGTCGGGGTTCGTCGCGAAGGTCGGCCTGTTCCAGGCCGGGCTCGACGACGGCGGCGTGCTCGCCGTCGGCGCGGTCGTCGCTGGCACCGTGACGTCGCTGCTGACGCTGTACGCCGTCGGCCGGGTCTGGACCGCCGTGTTCTGGGGCCCGGTCGCGGAGGTCGTCCACGACACCGACGTCACCGACGCCGTCGACGTCGGCGTCGAGCGCACCCCTCCGCTCATGACGGGGGCGGCCGTGCTCGCCGTCGTCGGCATGCTCTCGATCACCGTCGTCGCCGGGCCGCTGTACGGCATGGCCGAGCGCGCCGCCCGCGACGTCGCCGACCGAAGCGGCTACGTCGGCGCCGTGCTCGGCCCGGAGGTGGCCGCGAAGGCGCTGCCGGGAGCGACGCCATGAGCGCGGTCGAGCGGCTGACGCGCAGTCCGGCGATGCTCGGCTGGCTCACCGTCGTCTGGGTCGGGCTGTGGGGGTCGGTGACGGTGGCCAACGTGCTCGGCGGGCTGGCCGTCGCGGCGGTGCTGCTGGTGCTGCTGCCGGTGCCGCAGCGGCCCGACCAGGGACGGGTCCGGCTGCTGCCGCTGCTGCGCTTCGTCGGCTTCTTCGCCGTCGAGCTCGTGCGGGCCAGCGCGGTCGTCGTCTGGCAGGTGCTGCGCGGCGGGCGGCCCCGGCAGGCGGTGCTCGCGGTGCCCGCCGCCGGCTCCTCCGACCGGCTTCTCACGCTGGTCGCCAACGCCGTGTCGCTCACACCCGGCACGCTGACGCTCGAGGTCGACCGGGAGCGGTCGGTGCTCTACGTGCACGCGCTCGACGTCGGCGGGCCGGACGGCGTCGAGCGGGCCCGCCGGTCGATCCAGCGGCTCGAGCGGCTCGCGGTGCTCGCCGTCGGGACGGACGAGGCGAGGCAGCGTGTCGCCGGGCAGGGGGAGGTGCGGGCATGACGGTGGTCGCGCTGCTCTGCTACGCGGGGCTGTCCGTGGCTGCCGCCGCCTGCGTGTTCCGGCTCGCGGTCGGGCCCACCGTGCCCGACCGCGTCGTGGCGCTCGACGCGCTGCTCTACGTCGTCGTCATGGGCATCGCCGTCGCCGCGGCCACGACCGGGCGTGGGGACTTCCTCGGCGTGCTCGTCGCGGCGGCGCTGCTGGCGTTCGTCGGCACGACGACGGTCGCCCGCTTCGTCGAGCGACGAGGGGGCCGCTGATGAGCGTCGCCGAGGTGGTCGCGGCGGTGCTGCTGCTGCTCGGCGTCGCGCTGGCGCTGGTGGCGGGGATCGGTCTGGTGCGCTTCCCCGACCTCTTCAGCCGGATGCACGCCGCGACCAAGCCCGCGACGCTCGGCATGCTGCTCGTCGTCGCGGGCGGGGTGCTGCTCATGGACGACCCCAGCGACGACGCGAAGCTGCTGCTGGTCGCGGCGTTCCAGCTGCTGACGGCTCCGGTCGCCGCGCACATGATCGGCCGGGCCGGCTACAGCGCCGGCACCGGAGCGATCGACGAGCTCGTCGTCGACGAGCTCGAAGGCGCGCCCCGCGACTGAGCGGTCGCGGGGCGGCCCGTCCCGGGCGACGCCCGGGTCCCGGTTGCTCAGCGGCGCCGGTCGAGGGCGTCGGGGCTGCCGCGCCGCCCGGTCTCCTGCGGGTAGGCGTCCGGCCGCGTCTCGACCGGCCGGCGGTCGAGCGAGTCCGGGCTGCCGGGCCGGTCGCTGTTGGCCACGCCGGTGCTGGAGGAGCCGCCCACCTCCACGACCGGGGTGATCTGGGACGGGCGGGTGTCGGTGCCGCTCGTCAGCCAGACCGCGACGACGGCGACCAGCGCGGCGACCGCGAGCAGCGCACCCAGGCGGATGACGGAGCCGGGACGCAGGTGCGGGTGGGTGAGGGTGTTGGCAGTCATGGTGGTCGGTCCTCCTGACGGGTCACGGTGACCCACGCCGGAACCGTGACGCCGCGGCGCAGAGCGAGCGCAGAGCGGGCGTGTCAGCCGAGGAGCGGTGGCTGCGCCGAGCTGCGGCTCCCGCTCCGCACCGAGCCGGGAGCGGTGCCGGCCGCGGGCCGGCCGGCCGCGGCGAGCGCCTGCTGCAGCGCCTGCGCGGCCGCGTCGGCCAGCCGCTCCTGCTGCAGGTCACGGCGGGTCGCCAGCACCCCGCGCAGCAGGTCGGCCGCGTCACCGGCCCGCCCCTCGTCGGCCGCGACGCGGGCCCTGCCCTCGTCGCACGCCGCGACGCAGGAGCGGTCGGCGATGCGCTCGAAGGCGGCCCTCGCCTCGCCGAAACCGGCATCGGCGTCGGCCGGGCGGCCGGCCCTCCGCAGCGTCTCCGCGAGGTTGAGCAGCGCCTGACCCTCGCCGTGCACGTCGCCCGCGGCGCGGAACGCCGCGAGCGACTGCCGGTGCAGGTCCTCGGCCCGGTCGAGCGCGCCGGCCGCCGTGGCGTCGTCACCGAGCCCGGCCAGCGCCGAGGCGACGCCGCTCCGGTCACCGACCTCGCTGCCCAGCGCCAGCGCCTCCTCGTAGAGCGCGCGGGCCGCCGTCCCGGCTCCGCGCAGCAGCAGCGACCGGGCCGACCAGAGCAGGGCCTTGAGCACGTCGGGTGCCGCCGCGGTCTCCCGGGCCAGCGTCAGCGCCGTGTCGACCAGGCGGCTGAAGCCGTCGAGGTCTCCCATGAGGGACCGGTGGCTGCCGGCGGCGAGCAGCAGGCGCACCCGCAGTGCGGCCGGCACGGAGTCCGCAGCGGCCAGCGCCCGGTCCAGCCACCGCTGACCGTCGGCGAGGTGGCCGCGGAACGCCCAGGCGGCGGACATGGCCGCCGCGATGCGCACCGCGTGCTGCGGGTCGCGCTGGGCGAGCCCGTGCTCGAGAGCGGCGTGGAGCACCGGGAGCTCGTCGTCCATCCGGTCGAGGGCGCGCACGCCGGTAGGTCCGCGCAGCGCCGGCTCGAGCTCCTCGGTCCAGTCGGCCGCCCACGACAGGACGCCGTCGAGCGCCCGCGTCGCCGTCCGGTCGTCGACGGTGCTGCGCACCACCTGCCGCACCGTCTCCAGCAGGCGGAAGCGGCTGCCGCCCACGGTGACCGGCTCGAGCAGCGACGCGTTCACCAGCCGGCCGAGCACCGGCACGACCTCGTCCCGGGACCGCCCCGCCGCGGCGGCCGCCGCCTGCACGGAGAACGGCCCGGGCAGCACGCTGAGCCGCTGCAGCACGTCCCGCGACGACGGCGGCAGCAGGTCCAGGCTCCAGCGGACGCAACCGACCAGCCCGCCGTGGTGCCCGCCGTGCAGGTCGGCGTGCTGGTCGGCTCCGGGCGCGTCGTCGACGGCGAGCAGCTGACCGGCCAGGGTGTCGGCGACGTCGCTCAGCGAGAGGGCGGACGACGTCGCCGCGACCAGCTCCAGGGCGAGCGGCAACCCGTCCAGCCGCCGGCACAGCTCGCCGACCGCCGGCCACTCGTGCGGCTGCGGCCCGGAGCCGCCCCGGGCGGACGCCACCCGCTGGGAGAGCAGCTGGCCGGCGGCCGACCGCGCGACGGCAGCGTCGTCGTCCGACGGAGCGGGCACCGCGAGCGGCGCGACCGCGACCACCAGCTCGCCGGGCACCTCGAGCGGGCACCGGCTGGTCGCGAGCACCACCAGCTGGGGTGCGGCGCTCAGCAGGTCGGCGACGAGCTCCGCGCAGGCCCGGCGCAGGTGCTCGCAGTTGTCCAACACCAGCAGCAGCCGCCGTCCTCGCATCGCTCGGCGTGCCCCAGCGGCCCGACGAGGACCCTCCCGCCACGCTGCGGGCGGTGCTGCGCGAGGAGCTCGGTGACGCGCCGC
>DATMJH010000236.1:0-6750 GCA_035554015.1 Mycobacteriales bacterium | reverse complement strand
CAGCAGGGCGAACAGGCCGGCGTGCACGACCTTGTCGGCTCCCGGCGGGCCGCTGCCCGCGCCGGCCGGGTCGGGCCAGAGCAGGACGTACGCGCTGACCAGGACGGTCGCGAGCAGCGCCGGACCGGCCCACGGCGGGGCGGGCCGGTCCGGGGCGGCGGAGGTGCTCAGCCCGGTCAGTCGCGCGTCAGCTTGCGGTGCGTCACGCGGTGCGGGCGCGCGGCGTCGGCGCCGAGGCGGTCGACCTTGTTGTTCTCGTAGGACTCGAAGTTGCCCTCGAACCAGTACCACTTCGCCGGGTTCTCGTCGTCGCCCTCCCACGCCAGGATGTGCGTGGCGACCCGGTCGAGGAACCACCGGTCGTGGCTGATGACAACGGCGCAGCCGGGGAACTCGAGCAGCGCGGCCTCGAGCGAGCCCAGCGTCTCGGTGTCGAGGTCGTTGGTCGGCTCGTCGAGCAGCAGCACGTTGCCGCCCTGCTTGAGCGTCAGCGCGAGGTTCAGCCGGTTGCGCTCACCGCCGGACAGCACGCCGGCCTTCTTCTGCTGGTCCGGGCCCTTGAACCCGAACGCGCCGATGTAGGCGCGGCTCGGCATCTCCTGAGAGCCGACCTGGATGTAGTCCAGGCCGTCCGAGACCGACTCCCAGACCGTCTTCTCCGGGTCGATGTTCGACCGCGTCTGGTCGACGTAGGAGATCTTCACGGTCTCGCCGATGCGGACCTCGCCGCTGTCGGGCTCCTCGAGCCCGACGATGGTCTTGAACAGCGTCGTCTTGCCCACGCCGTTCGGGCCGATGATGCCGACGATGCCGCCGCGCGGCAGGCTGAACGACAGGTCGTCGATGAGCACCCGGTCGCCGAAGCCCTTGCGCAGCCCGTTCGCCTCGATGACGACCGCGCCGAGCCGCGGCCCGGCCGGGATCTGGATCTCCTCGAAGTCGAGCTTGCGCGTCTTCTCCGCCTCGGCCGCCATCTCCTCGTAGCGCGCCAGGCGGCTCTTGCTCTTGGTCTGCCGGCCCTTGGCGTTCTGCCGAACCCACTCGAGCTCTTCCTTGAGCCGCTTCTGCAGCTTGGCGTCCTTCTTGCCCTGGACCGCCAGGCGCTCCTGCTTCTTCTCCAGGTAGGTGGAGTAGTTGCCCTCGTACGGGTAGGCGCGGCCGCGGTCGAGCTCGAGGATCCACTGCGCGACGTTGTCGAGGAAGTACCGGTCGTGGGTGACGGCCAGCACCGCGCCGGCGTACTGCGCCAGGTGCTTCTCCAGCCACAGCACGCTCTCGGCGTCGAGGTGGTTGGTGGGTTCGTCGAGTAGCAGCAGGTCGGGCGCCTCGAGCAGCAGCTTGCACAGCGCGACGCGACGGCGCTCGCCGCCGGACAGGTGCACGACCGGCTCGTCCGGGGGCGGGCAGCGCAGCGCGTCCATCGCCTGCTCGATCCTGCTGTCGAGCTCCCACGCGCCGGCGGCCTCGATCTGGTCGAGCAGCGGCGCCTGCTCCTCGAGGATCTTCTCGAAGTCGGCGTCCGGCGCGCCCATCTTCTCGTTGAGCTCCTCGTACCGCACGAGGACGTCGCGGATCTCCTTGACGCCGTCCTCGACGTTCTGGCGCACCGTCTTGGTGTCGTCGAGCGGCGGCTCCTGCAGCAGGATGCCGACGCTGTAGCCCGGCGAGAGCCGGGCCTCGCCGTTCGACGGCTGGTCGAGGCCGGCCATCATCTTCAGCACGGTCGACTTGCCGGCGCCGTTCGGGCCGAGCACGCCGATCTTCGCGCCCGGGAAGAAGGCGAGCGTGACGTCGTCGAGGATGACCTTGTCGCCGACGGCCTTGCGGACCTTCTGCATCTGGTAGATGAACTGCGCCATGGGTTGACAGCCTACGGGCCGGGCGGCGCGCCCCCGGCCTGCGCCGCCCGGCCCGGGCGCTCACGCCAGAGCGGTCGCCTCGGCGTCCTCGACCCGCTCGAGCCGCACCTCGCCGGTCTCGAGGTCGACCGCGCCGGTGCTCACCCACACGTCGTCGTCCTCCACGGGCGGTGCCGCGGCCGGCTGCTCCTCGACCGGCGCGCTGCGCTGGTCGGGGGTGCTCTTGACGAACATCGCCGCGCGGCGGGCGATGTCGAGCCCGATGCTCTCCGCCTCGACGTTGAAGCTCGGCCGCTCGACGCCGTTGCCGTCGGTCCAGGTGCGCTGGGTCAGACGGCCGACGACGACGACGCGGTCGCCCTGGTTCAGCGACGCGACGGCGTTCGCCGCCGTGCTGCGCCAGGCGCTGACGCGGAACCACATGGTCTCGCCGTCGGTCCAGTCGTCGCTGTCACGGCCGCGGCGTCGCGGCGTGACGGCCACGCGCATCGTGGCGACCGCCGTGGTGCCGTGCGCCGTCTGGACCAGCCTGGACTCCGGCTTGGCGGCGACGTTGCCGTTGAGGGTGATGGTGGGCTCGTGCACGAGGTCCTCCGCTCCGCGCCCGACCCAGTGCCGGGCTCAGCGGGACGCTCGCGGACCGGCGCCGCCAGCGGTCGGCCGATGGCCGATCTGTGGACGCCGGCCGCGGCTGTGGAGGTGACGTGACGCGACGGCCGACAGCACGAGAGTCGGACGTCCGGGCCGTACAGTGATCCGATCGCCCGTCGTTGCGCCCGTAGCTCAGCGGATAGAGCAGGTGCCTTCTAAGCACTTGGTCGCAGGTTCGATCCCTGCCGGGCGCGCAGTGCACGGACGCTCGTCCCGTCGGGAGCCCGCACGAGCCGTCCGCCCGCCGCGTCGGCCGTCGGCGTCCGCACGGCCCTGCTGGCCGGGCAGCCCGTCAGGCCACCGCTCGCAAGGTCCACCCGCGGTCGCGGACGTTGCGGAACAGGTCGACCCCCGTGCGCGCCCGCAGCCGGCACAGCTGCACGTCGACCCGCCGCGACGGCGCGGTGTCGCCCCAGATGACCCAGTGCAGCTGCGTGCGGCTCCACACGCGGCGCGGCGCGGCGACGAACAGGGCGAGCAGCTCGACCTGCCGCGGCGACAGCCCGAGCTCTCGCCCGGCGAGCGTCACCGTGTAGGTGTCGAGGTCGACGGTGAGCTCGCCGGCCGACAGGGCGCCGCGGACGTCGACGCCGGCCTCGGCGGCGCGGTCGGGGAAGCCGGCGCCGAGCGGGGGCGTCAGGTCGGCGGTGACGGGCGGGGCAGGCTCGGGCACGGGCACCTCCGGTCGCGACGACTCGCGTCGCGACGGTAGGCAGCGGGAGTTTCGCGCCGGCAACCCTTGTGTTTCCGGCAGGTTCCGGCCAGGCGACGAGCCGCTGACCAGCCGGACGCCGCCGGGGCGGGCATCGCCGCAACACGGTCGCCGGCTCCCGCACCGCGTCGGAGGAGTCATCCGTGCCGGCAGTGGGCAGGACGCACGTCACGGACAGGACGAGGGGATCTCGCGTGGCCAGACCGCTGTGGCGCCGTGCGTTCGACGCGCTGGAGCGTCCACTCGCCTCCCAGCTCGAGCGCGCCGTGCAGACCGAGACCTTCGCCGGCGTCGCCGGGCTCGTGCTCGGGACGCGGGCGGCCGTGGGCCGGCAGGTGGAGCGGACGTCGCGGCACGCCCTGCACCGGGTCAACCTGCCGGCCGCCACGGACGTCGTCCTGCTCCGCGAGCACGTGCTCCGGCTCGAGCGCACCGTGCGGCGGCTGGAGCAGTCTCTCGCCCAGGAGTCAGGAGGTGACGGCCGTGGCAGTGCTCGCGACACCGGCAGCCCTGGTGGCACGCGTCCAGCGCGACGTGCGGCAGGGGGTGCGGCGCGCCCAGAACGGGGCGAAGTACGTCGCCGGGATCGACCGCCCGGAGGTCGGCCGGACCCCGAAGGACGTCGTCTGGCGCCGTGACCGCGCCGAGCTGTGGCGGTACCGCAGCGACACGGTGAACGCGCGCACACCGGTGCTCGTCGTCATGAGCCTCATCAGCCGCAGCTACGTGCTCGACCTCCACCCCGGCGCCAGCTTCGTCCAGGCGCTGCGCGACGACGGCTTCGACGTCCACCTGCTCGACTGGGGCGTGCCGGACGAGCGCGACGCGGGCAACGGGCTGTCGTACTACGTCGACGAGCTGCTGCCCGCGGCGGTGGACGCGGTGCTGGAGACGACCGGGGCCGAGCAGGTCAACGTCGTCGGCTACTGCTACGGCGGTCTGCTGTCGCTGCTGCTCGGCGCCGCCCACGGCGACCTGCCGGTCGCCTCGCTCGTCACCATGGCGACGCCGGTGGAGTTCCGCCAGATGGGGCTGCTCGGCCGGCTGCTCGCCCGCGGGCGGCTCGACCCGGAGGACGTCGTCGACGAGACCGGCAACGTGCCGGCCACCCAGGTGCACCGGGCGTTCCGCGTCCTGCGCCCGACCGGCGACCTCGCGTCCTACGCGACGCTGTGGGAGAAGCTCGGCGACGACCGGCAGCTCGAGGCCTACCGGGCGATGTCCCAGTGGACGCGCGACCACGTGCCGTTCCCCGGAGAGGCCTTCCGCGACACCGTGCAGATCCTGCGGTCGCACGCCCTCGTCGACGACGCCGTCGAGCTCGGCGGCCGCCGGCTGCGGCTGGCCGACGTGACCTGGCCGCTGCTGAACGTCGTCGCGCAGAAGGACCACATCGTCCCGTGCGGCGCGGCACTTCCGGTCACCGACCTCGTCGGCTCCGAGCGCGCCGAGACGCTCGAGCTGCCGGCCGGGCACGTCGCGCTGGTCATGGGCCGGCTGGCCGCGACCGCGACGATCCCGGGCATCACCCGCTGGCTGCGCGAGCACGACGAGCCGGCGACAGCGCGGGAGTGACCCGCCACTGGGGCAGGGTCCCGGAGTCGACGACGGCGAGGAGGCCGACATGACGGTGCTGGACCGGTTCCGGCTGGACGGCAAGGTGGCGATCGTGACGGGCGCGTCGTCCGGGCTCGGGGTCGCCTTCGCGCAGGCGCTGGCGGAGGCCGGTGCGGACGTCGCGCTCGGCGCGCGGCGCGTCGACCGGCTCGCCGGTACCGAGCGCCTGGTCGAGCAGGCCGGCCGGCGCGCGCTGGCCGTGGGCACGGACGTGGCGAAGCCGGCGGACTGCCAGGCGCTCGTCGACGCGACGATGGAGGCGTTCGGCCGCGTGGACGTGCTGGTCAACAACGCCGGCCTCGGGACGGCGGTGCCGGCCACCCGCGAGACGACCGAGCAGTTCGAGCAGGTGATCGACGTCAACCTCAACGGCTGCTACTGGATGGCGCAGGCCTGCGGTCGGGTCATGCAGCCGGGCAGCAGCATCGTCAACATCAGCAGCGTCCTGGGCATCACGACGGCGGCGCTGCCGCAGGCCGCCTACGCGGCGAGCAAGGCCGGCCTCATCGGGCTGACCCGTGACCTCGCGCAGCAGTGGACCGGTCGCAAGGGCATCCGGGTGAACGCGCTCGCGCCCGGCTTCTTCACCTCCGAGATGACCGACCAGTACCCCGAGGGCTACCTCGACCTGATGATGACCCGCGTCGTCGCCGGTCGGAAGGGCGACCCGGAGGAGCTGTCGGCGGCGCTGCTGTTCCTGGCCAGCGACGCCGGCGGCTACGTCACGGGGCAGACCATCGCCGTCGACGGCGGTCTGACGATCACCTGATCACCAGCGCGGCGACAGGTCGCCCGGCCCGCCGTAGTCACCGGCCGGCGTGATGATGGTGCCCGCCCGCCCGGCGAGGATGTCGGGCGCGTCCTCCAGCCGGCCGATCGCGGCCATGTCGCCGGTCAGCTCGACGAACCGGCACGCCGCGTCGACCTTCGGCCCCATCGAGCCGCCGGCGAAGTCCTCGCGCTGCAGCGACGCCGGCGTCGCGCGCAGCACCGGCTCGGCCGACTCGCTGCCCCAGCCGCGGACGACGTGCGGCACGTCGGTGAGGATGAGCAGCACGTCGGCGTCCAGCGCCTCGGCGAGCACCGAGGTGGTCAGGTCCTTGTCGACGACGGCCTCCACGCCCTGCAGCAGGCCGTCCTCGTTGCGGATGACCGGCACGCCACCACCGCCGGCGCACACGACCACCGCGCCGCTGCCCAGCAGCAGCCGGATCAGCCGCGTCTCGACGACCCGCTGCGGTCGCGGCGAGCCGACGACGCGCCGCCACCCCTCGCCGTCCGGCTTGACGACCCAGCCCCGCTCGTCCGCCAGCCGCCTGGCCGTCGCCTCGTCGTACACCTCCCCGATCGGCTTGGTCGGGTCGTCGAACGCGGGATCGGACGCCGCCACCAGCGTCTGGTTGATGATCGCGGCGACCTGCCGGCCGGGCAGCGCGTTCTGCAGCGACTGCAGCAGCCAGTAGCCGATCATCCCCTGCGTCTGGGCGCCGAGGACGTCGAACGGGTACGGCGAGGTCAGGCTCGGGTCGTGCGCGCTCTGCAGCGCGAGCACGCCGACCTGCGGCCCGTTGCCGTGGGTGAGCACCAGCTCGTGCTCGTGCGCGAGCGGCGCGAGCGCGGCGACCGCCCGCTGCACGTTGCGGGCCTGGACCTCCGCGTCCGGCTTCTCCCCGCGGCGCAGCAGCGCGTTGCCGCCGAGCGCGGCGACGATGCGCACGTCAGCGGCCCAGCGTCGCGACCATGACCGCCTTGATGGTGTGCAGCCGGTTCTCGGCCTGGTCGAAGACGACGGAGGCGCTGCTCTCGAACACCTCGTCGGTGACCTCGAGCGCGGTCATGCCGGTCTTCTCGAAGACGTCGCGGCCGACGGTGGTCTCCGTGTCGTGGAACGCCGGCAGGCAGTGCATGAAG
>DATMJH010000235.1:0-6021 GCA_035554015.1 Mycobacteriales bacterium | reverse complement strand
CGCCGATCCGCCACATCCTCGTCCGCCACGAGCAGGGTGCCGGCCACGCGGCCGAGGGGTACGCGCAGGCGACGGGGCGCGTCGGCGTCTGCATGGCGACGTCCGGCCCGGGCGCCACCAACCTGGTGACGCCGATCGCCGACGCCTACATGGACTCCGTGCCGATCGTCGCGATCACCGGCCAGGTGCCCAGCGGTGCGATCGGCACCGACGCCTTCCAGGAGGCGGACATCAGCGGCATCACGATGCCGATCACCAAGCACAACTTCCTCGTCCAGAGCGTCGAGGACATCCCGAGGACGATCGCCGAGGCGTTCCACCTGGCCTCGACCGGCCGGCCGGGCCCCGTCCTCGTCGACCTGCCGAAGGACGTGCTGCAGGCCACCGGCGGCTTCACCTGGCCGCCGACGATCGACCTGCCCGGCTACCACCCGACGACCCGCCCGCACGCCAAGCAGGTGCGGGAGGCCGCGCGGCTCATCGCGACCGCCCAGCGCCCGGTGCTCTACGTCGGCGGCGGAGTGCTCAAGGCGCACGCCTCGGCCGAGCTGCGCGTGCTCGCCGAGCTCACCGGCATCCCCGTGGTCACCACGCTGATGGCGCGCGGCGCGTTCCCCGACAGCCACACCCAGCACCTCGGCATGCCCGGCATGCACGGCAGCGTCGCCGCCGTGACCGCCCTGCAGAAGTCGGACCTGCTGGTCTGCCTGGGCGCGCGCTTCGACGACCGCGTCACCGGCAAGCTCGACACCTTCGCACCCGACGCCGCCGTCATCCACGCCGACATCGACCCCGCCGAGATCGGCAAGAACCGCGCCGCCGACGTCCCGATCGTCGGCGACTGCCGCGAGACGCTCGCCGACCTCGTCGTCGCGATCCAGGAGGTCTACGCCACCGGCACGCGGGCCGACCTCACCGGCTGGTGGAGGAGCCTCGACTCCTGGCGCGAGACCTACCCGCTCGGCTACGACGCGCCGGAGGACGGCTCCCTCGCGCCGCAGTACGTCGTCGAGCGCATCGGCGACATCGCCGGGCCCGAGGCGATCTACGTGAGCGGCGTGGGGCAGCACCAGATGTGGGCGTCGCAGTTCATCCGCTACGAGAACCCCTACACCTGGCTCAACTCCGGCGGCCTCGGCACGATGGGCTACGCCGTCCCGGCGGCCATGGGCGCCAAGGTCGGCCGGCCGGAGGCCACCGTGTGGGCGATCGACGGCGACGGCTGCTTCCAGATGACCAACCAGGAGCTGGTCACCTGCGCGATCGAGGGCATCCCGGTCAAGGTCGCCATCATCAACAACGGCAACCTCGGCATGGTGCGCCAGTGGCAGACCCTGTTCTACGAGGGCCGCTACTCCAACACCCGGCTGCAGAGCACGCGCATCCCCGACTTCGTCAAGCTCGCCGAGGCCATGGGCTGCGTCGGGCTGCGCTGCGAGAAGGCCGACGACGTCGACGCCACCATCGAGAAGGCGATGGCCGTCGACGACGCACCGGTCGTCGTCGACTTCGTCGTCGGCGAGGACGCGATGGTGTGGCCGATGGTGCCCGCCGGCACCAGCAACGACGAGATCCTCGCCGCGCGGGACACCCGCCCGGTGTGGGACGCCGACGACGTCTGACGACGAGATTGACGAGGCACGCGCCGATGACAAGAACAACGCACACCCTGTCCGTCCTCGTCGAGGACAAGCCCGGTGTCCTGGCACGGGTCGCGGCGCTGTTCAGCCGGCGCGGGTTCAACATCGAGTCGCTCGCCGTCGGGCCGACGGAGCACCCGGCCGTCTCGCGCATGACCATCGTGGTCGCCGTGGAGGGCCTGCCGCTCGAGCAGGTGACCAAGCAGCTCAACAAGCTGGTCAACGTCCTGAAGATCGTCGAGCTCGACCCGGCCGCGAGCGTGCAGCGCGAGCTGCTGCTCATCAAGGTCAAGGCCGACCTGCAGACGCGCAGCCACGTGCTCGAGACGGTGAACCTGTTCCGCGCCAAGGTCGTCGACGTCGCGCAGGACGCCGTGACGATCGAGGCCACCGGCACCAAGGACAAGCTCGAGGCGCTCGTGCGCGTGCTCGAGCCGTTCGGCATCCGCGAGCTCGTGCAGAGCGGCATGGTCGCCGTCGGCCGCGGCTCGCGCTCCATGACCGGGTCCGAGGCCCGGCTCCGCTCCGTCGCCGGTTGAGAGACCGGCGAGACACCCGCCAACCAGAGAGGTACTGCAGTGGCCGAGGTCTTCTACGACGACGACGCCGACCTGTCGATCATCCAGGGGCGCACGGTCGCCGTCCTCGGCTACGGCAGCCAGGGGCACGCGCACTCGCTGTCGCTGCGTGACTCGGGCGTCGACGTCCGCGTCGGCCTGCCCGAGGGCTCGAAGAGCCGGGCGCGGGCCGAGCAGGAGGGCCTGCGTGTCGTCACGCCGGCCGAGGCGGCGGCCGAGGCCGACGTCATCATGATCCTGGCGCCCGACACCGTGCAGCGGAAGCTGTACGAGGCCGACGTCGCGCCGAACCTGAAGGACGGCGACGCGCTGTTCTTCGGCCACGGGCTCAACATCCGGTTCGGACTCATCACGCCGCCGGAGGGCGTCGACGTCGCCATGGTCGCCCCGAAGGGCCCGGGCCACCTGGTCCGGCGCCAGTTCGTCGACGGCCGAGGCGTGCCGTGCCTCGTCGCCGTCGAGCAGGACGCCACCGGGAACGCGCTCTCGCTCGCGCTGTCGTGGGCCAAGGGCATCGGCGGCACGCGCGCCGGCGTCATCCGGACCACCTTCACCGAGGAGACCGAGACCGACCTGTTCGGCGAGCAGGCGGTGCTCTGCGGCGGCGCGTCCGCGCTCGTGCAGACCGGCTTCGAGGTGCTCATCGAGGCGGGCTACCAGCCCGAGATCGCCTACTTCGAGTGCCTGCACGAGCTCAAGCTCATCGTCGACCTGATGTACGAGGGCGGCCTGTCGAAGATGCGCTGGTCGGTCAGCGACACCGCCGAGTTCGGCGACTACGTCACCGGTCCTCGCATCATCACCGAGCAGACCAAGCAGGAGATGCGCCGGGTGCTGGCCGAGATCAAGGACGGCACCTTCACGCAGCGGCTCATCGACGACGACGACAACGGGGGCACGGAGCTGGCGAAGTTCCGCGAGGAGGCCCGGAACCACCCCATCGAGCAGGTCGGGGCGACGCTGCGCCCGATGATGGCCTGGATCGACGACAGCGGGGAGTGACTGCTGCGTCAGGCATCACGAGCGCGCCACCGCTCCCGTGACCTGACGCACCGGCTGTGAGTCCGCCCACGACGGCCCGCTCCGACCGGAGCGGGCCGTCGCGCGTCGGTAGCCTCGCAGGGAGGTACCCCTGACGAGAGGCCCACTGTGACCCGTCCCGTCGTGCTCATCGCCGAGGAGCTCGCGCCGTCCGTCCTCGCCGTCCTGGGGGACGGCTTCGACGTCCGGCACGTCGACGGCGCGGACCGGTCGGCCCTGCTGCCGGCGCTCGCCGACGCCGACGCCGTCCTCATCCGCAGCGCGACCCAGGTCGACGACGAGGCGCTGGCCGCCGCGCCGCGGCTGAAGGTCGTGGCACGTGCGGGCATCGGTCTCGACAACGTCGACGTCGCGGCCGCCACGGCGCGCGGCGTCATGGTGGTGAACGCGCCGCAGAGCAACATCGTGAGCGCGGCCGAGCAGGCCGTCGCGCTGCTGCTCGCGTGCGCGCGCAATCTCGCCCCTGCCAACGCCGCGCTCAAGCAGGGCAAGTGGCAGCGGAGCAAGTGGACCGGCGTCGAGATCGCCGACAAGACCGTCGGTGTGGTGGGTCTGGGCCGCATCGGCGTGCTGTTCGCGCAGCGGATGTCGGCGTTCGGCACGCGCCTGCTGGCCTACGACCCGTACGTCTCGGCGGCCCGGGCCGCGCAGATCGGAGTGCGGCTGGTGTCGCTCGAGGAGCTGCTGCGGGACAGCGACTTCATCTCGATCCACCTGCCGAAGACGCCGGAGACCGTCGGCCTCATCGGCAAGGCCGAGCTCGAGCTGGTCAAGCCCACGGTGCGCGTCGTCAACGCCGCGCGCGGCGGCATCGTCGACGAGGAGGCGCTCGCGCAGGCGATCGCGGACGGCCGCGTCGCCGGGGCCGGCATCGACGTGTTCGCCAAGGAGCCGTGCACGGAGTCGCCGCTGTTCGCCTTCGACTCCGTCGTCGTGGCGCCGCACCTGGGGGCGTCGACGGTCGAGGCGCAGGACAAGGCCGGCATCGCCGTGGCCCGGTCGGTCAAGCTCGCCCTGGAGGGCGACTTCGTCCCCGACGCCGTCAACGTGCAGGGCGGCGCCGTCGCCGAGGACCTGCGCCCGGCGCTGCCGCTGGTCGAGAAGCTGGGCCGGGTCTTCACCGCGCTGGCCGGTGGCGTCGCCTCCTCGCTGGAGGTGCAGGTACGGGGGGAGATCGCCGAGCTCGACGTCTCCGTGCTGCAGCTCGCCGCCCTCAAGGGCGTGTTCGCCGACGTCGTGGAGGAGCAGGTCACGTTCGTGAACGCGCCGACACTGGCCGAGGAGCGCGGGCTCGAGGTGCAGCTGACCACCGACCGGGAGAGCCCGGAGTACCGCAACGTCATCACCCTGCGCGGCGTCCTCCCGACCGGCGACCCGGTGTCGGTCAGCGGCACCCTCGTCGGCAACCGCCAGGTGGAGAAGCTCGTCGAGGTCGAGGGCTTCGACGTGGAGCTCCCCGCCTCCGGGCACCTGGTCTTCTTCCACTACGAGGACCGGCCGGGCGTCGTCGGCCAGGTCGGCGTGCAGCTCGGCCAGGCGGGCGTGAACATCGCCGGAGCGCAGGTGGCCCGCGACAAGCAGGGCGGCCACGCGCTGATGGCGCTGACCGTCGACGACGCCGTGCCGCCCGCCGTGCTCGAGCACATCTGCGAGGCCATCGGCGCCGGTCGCGCGCGCACCGTCTCGCTGGTCTGAGGTGCCGTTCCTGACGGCGGCGGACGGCACGCGGCTGGCCTACACCGAGGTCGGCAGCGGCCCGCCGCTGCTGTGCGTGCCCGGCGGGCCGGGGCGGGCCGCGGCCTACCTCGAGGACCTCGGCGGGCTGGCCGCCTCCCGCACGCTGGTGCGGCTCGACACCCGTGGCACCGGCATGAGCGAGGTGCCGGACGACCCGGCGACGCTCCGCTTCGACCGGCTGGCCGACGACGTCGAGGCGGCGCGCGCGCACCTCGGCCTCCAGCAGCTGGACGTGCTCGCGCACTCGGCCGGCTCGCTCGTGGCGCAGGTGTGGGCAGCTCGGCACCGGGAGAACGTGCGGTCGCTCGTGCTCGTCACCCCGGTCGCATCGCTGCAGGGCGGCAGCCGGTCGGACGTCGCCGCCATCCGCAGCGCTCGCTCCGGCGAGCCGTGGTACGCCGACGCCGCCGAGGCCGCCGCCGCGCTGGCGGACGCGCCGCCGGCACAGCAGCAGGCTCTCGTGCGCGCGACCCGCCCGTTCTTCTACGGCCGGTGGGACGAGCGGACCCGGGAGCACGCGGCGAGCGCCGACCGGCAGAGCACCCGCCGGGCCGAGGAGGCGTTCGGCGCCGGGGCCGACGAGGTCGACGTCGCCGGCCTGCGCGAGGCGCTCGGCCGGGTGGCGGCGCCGGTGCTCGTCGTCGGCGGCGAGCGCGACGGCGTCACCGGCGTGGCCGCCGTGCACGAGGTCGCCGCGTCGTTCAACGCGGCGCGCGAGGCGGTGCTGCCCGGTGCCGGCCACTTCCCGTGGGTGGACGAGCCCGAGGCGTTCGCCGACGTCGTCGGCCGCTTCCTCGCCGACGTCTGACCGCGCCGCGATCTTCGTCCCGTGCACGCGCCGCACGCCGGTCGGGCGGGCAGAGGGCGAAGATCGGCCCCGAAAGCTGGGCGTCGCGCCGGATCCGGGGGTACGGTGCCTGACGTGGCGCGCGCGACCCTCCTGCTTCGCTGCCGCGACGGGGCTCTCTCCTAGGCCGGCTCCCCGTCGCGGCAGCGAAGCAGGAGGGTCGCGCGCGCCACGTCAG